>JBGTKH010000287.1:0-13906 GCA_041744735.1 Pirellulaceae bacterium
ACGGTCGACTATCGGGAGTTGACCGGCACGCGCGACCAGCCGCAGCAACTGACTTACGAAGTACAGTTGGATGACTTGGCCATCGATTCTCGCGGGGTTGTGATCAGCTTGAACAACATGGTGGAGATACCATACTCCGTCAAAGGACTTGAGAAAGAGGATCGCAGCAAGCCCGTAGAAAACATTCACGGCGGCACCGGATGGTTTCGTCCGGCCTTCGACCGCAAGCAGCCGCCGGACAAGCAACCGGTCCCATTCGTTGCCTTGCAGCGAATCGAGATTCAACCCGACTACGTCGCCGCCTGGCCGCCCGAATCCTGGTCTGTAGGACGGGCACTCCTGCCCGTCGCAGACAAGCAGCAAGTCGCGCAGTCGGAAGGCCAGACGGGCAAGAGTGCCCGTCCTACGTTGGAAGACAACGAGCAAAGTGCAAGACAACTGCTCGGCATCTGGATCGAGCGGGCTTGGCGGCGGCCGGTCAGTTCGGCTGAGCAAGAACGCTTCTTTGCGCTGTACCGCGAGCTGCGCGCACAAGGCATGTCGTTCGACGATTCGCTGCGAGCCACTTTCCAATCGGTGCTGCTCAGCGGCGGCTTCCGCTATCTAGCGTCACCGGCCGATGCGGATGCGGCGATCGCTCAGCACGCGATCGCGTCGCGGCTCAGTTTCATGTTGATCGGCGCGCCGCCGGATGACGAACTGCGGCGATTGGCGGCGGCTGGCAAGCTGCGCGAACCGGCCGTGCTCGATGCCCAAGTGGATCGTTTGTTGGCCGACCCGCGCAGTGACGCATTTGTCCGGCCGTTCGTGACGCAATGGTTGGAGATGGGGCAGCCGATCACGATCGCAATGGACCACATCCAAAAACAGGATTTTCGTTTTGGCCGCTATCTGAAGGCGTCGATGCACGAAGAAACGCTGGCCTATGTCGGGGAACTGTTCCGCGAAAACCGGCCGGCGCGGGAGCTGATTGTCAGCGACTGGACGATGATGAACAACATTCTGGCAATCCACTACGGCTACGAGGGCATCGAGGGCGGGCAACTGCGCAAAGTGAAGCTGCGGCCGGACGATCCGCGCGGCGGCGGCATCTTGGGCCATGCGGGCATTCAGTCGATGCTTTGCTGGATGGGCGAGAACTGGCTGATCTACCGCGGCGCGTGGGCGCTGCGGCACATCCTCGACGCCCCGCCGCCTCCGCCGCCGTTGGAAGTGCCCGAGTTGATTCCGTCGGACAATTCGAACCACGGCAAGACCTTCAAAGAATTGCTCCAGCAGCATCAGGCGGATGCCAAGTGCGCCGTGTGCCACAAGAACATCGACCCCGTGGGTTTTGCGTTTCAATCTTTCGACCTCAGCGGCCGTTGGCGCGACGTGGAATATGAGAGCTACGCCCGCAACGAGTTGGATGGTAAAATCGAATGGCGCGGCGTTGGCAAGACGCGGCCGGTCGACAGCGCCGGCCACTTGCCGCGCGGCGAGGCGTTCACCAGTTTCAGTGAATTCAAACAGCTTGTCGTTCGAGAATATCTTGACGATGTGGTCCGCGGCCTGCTGAAGAATTTAATGCTCTACGCCACCGGCCGCAAACCTGATGTTGACGACATGGCCGAGATACGGACGATCATGAAAGAGCAAGCCGACAAAGGTTATCCGCTGCGCGATCTGCTCAAAGCGGTCGTGCGGTCGCAGGCGTTTTTGGAACATTGAACGAACTGTCCTACAGAAGAGGGATGATCATGAGCAACGGCAATTTGATTTCTCGGCGTACCATTCTCCGCGGCCTCGGCGCGACAATTGCCTTGCCGTATCTCGACATCATGTGTGGCCGGACGTTGGCTGCCGCAGCCGGGCAGAAGGAACCGCCGCGATTGGCCTGCTTTTATATTCCGGGTGGCATCAATCATTACAACTGGTTCCCGGAGGACACGGGGTTCAATTACACACTCGCGCCGTCGCACAAGCCGCTGGCACACCATCGCGATCAGTTCTCGGTACTCACGAGCCTGTCTCACATCGAAGGACGAATCAGCGGTCACGTACATCCTTACAACTGGCTGACGGGCCACAACATCAACCTCACGCCCGGCGCGATCACCAATACGATTTCGATGGATCAGGTAGCGGCCAAGTACATCGGCCCGACCTATCTGCCTTCGCTCACGCTCTCGTGGCATGACGGTGTTGGCACCGCGACGCTCTCGCGAAACGCACTGGGCGTCGACATCCCCGCGACCGCCAACTATCGCAGCGTCTTCGAACAACTGTTCCCGCCAGCCGACAAGTCGCAACTCAAAGAGGCGCAGGCTCGCTTGACACTCAATCGAAGCATCCTCGACACCGCGCTAGCCGACGTGCAAGATCTGCGACTCAAGCTCGGCTCTCTCGACCGGCAGCGGTTGGATCAGTACCTGCAATCGATCCGCGAGGTCGAGCAGCGGCTGGACGACAAGGAGCAGATTCTCGACCGCGGCCGTCCGAAGTTCGACGAGGAAAGCGTGCGCGTCGAGCCACAGGGCAAGAATAGCATGCAGGAGCACATCGAGTTGATGATGGACTTGATCGCACTGGCTTTCCAGACGGACATGACCCGCGTCGTCACGCAGGTGTTGGGCGGCGAAGGCGGACCGAACTACGAAGAATACAAGACGTGGGCCGGCAAAGCGGGCGGCCCGGTCCGCGGTGCTCACGACCTGCATCACAAAGGGACCGGCGCGCGAGGCACTGACAATCCGGACGTAATGGCGCTAGGCTACCGCGACGAAATGTTCTGTGCCTGTTTGGCACGTTTGCTGGACAAGCTGCAAGGCATCCAGGCCCACGACGGCACGTTGCTCGACCACACCGTGCTGCTACTGGGAGGTTCGCAGATCAGCAGTCACTCCGGCGGCAGTTTCCCGATGCTGTTGGCCGGCGGCAAGAAGCTGGGCTTCCGGCACGGCCAACATCTAAAGTGGAAAGGCAACGAGCGGCCGGCCTCCGATCTGTATCTGACGATCCTGCAACAACTCGGCTGCCCCGTCACAACGTTCAAGGAAAGCCGCGGGCCGATTTCAGAGATTTTGATTTGAATGGCGACTCAACGAGCAAAACTTGGAATCGCGCTTGCTTCCGCTGTAATAACCGCGAGTCTTGGTATCGTGATGATCGAACTCGCGGTGGCAGGTGAACGTGACGCGCGCGACCAATCGCTGCTCACTTTGCGTGGGCATCAGCAGTGGGTTCGCTGCGTGGCCTTCAGCCCGGACGGCAAACGCATCGTGTCGGGCGGCGATGACAAGACATTGATCGTCTGGGACGCCAGCCGCGGCGAGGCGTTGATGACCCTGCACGGCAGCAACAGCGCCGTCACCGCGGTCGACTTCAGTCCTGACGGCAAGCGGATCGTGTCGGGCAATTGGGACGGCGAATTGAAAGTCCAGGATGCAGACAACGGCAAGGAGTTGCTGGCGCTAGCCGGTCACGCGGAGACGATCACGTCAGTTGCTTTCAGCCCGGGCGGCGAACTCATCGCGTCCGGCAGCGCGGACGACACGTTGAAAATTTGGTACGCCAATGACGGCGATGAGCGCTTGACCATCGAACAAGGCAGCGAGTACGACGTGATTGCCATCGCCTTCAGCCCCGACGGCAAACGGATCGTCGCGGGTGACGGCGAGAATCAAGTGACCGTCTGGGATGTGTATGGCGGCGAAACGTTGATGACCTTGCTCGGGCACAGCGAAGCGGTCACGTGCCTGGCTTTCAGCCCCGACGGCAAACGTGTCGTGTCGGGGAGTTGGGACGATACGCTGATCGTCTGGGATGTGTTGCGCGGCGAGAAACTGTTTACGCTCGGCGGGCACTCGGCCGACATCACCTGCGTTGCCTTCAGTCCCAACGGCCGCTGGATCGTTTCGGGCAGCGAGGACGACACGTTAAGACTCTGGGATGCTCAACTCGGCAAAGAACTGAAAGTCCTGCGCGGACACACCGACGACGTCACCTGTGTCGCGTTTAGCCCGGACAGTCAGCGCATCGTCTCGGGAAGCAGGTTGACCCTGAAGGTTTGGCAAGTTCAGTAGTGTCCCTCCAGGAGCGCATCATGTCGAGATTCTCGATTCGCATTCTGTTCTCTTTCATTGCTGCTTTATGCTCGACCGCACACGCTGCCGATCCGGCGCCGGCTTGGCCGCAAGCCAATGGTCCGTTCGGTAATTTTTCGCCGCGGCTTTCCGAAGTGAAGCTGCTCGACAACGTCGCCGAGGCGCGGCAAGTGTGGATCAGCGAGACCGACGACCTCGGATATGCGAAAGGTTCGGCGTCGGGCTACGCACAGAATCTCGCGCGGTGGGACGGCCATCCGGGTTCCAGTTCTGGGCCGGTCCTGGCCGAGGGCAAGCTGTTCGTCACGACGTTTCGGCCGACGGGCCAGGCGTGGGCGGAAGAATTGGGGCAACTCAAAAATCTCGCGGTGTCGAACAAGCCGTTCAGCGACGACGAGACCGCGCGGATGAAACGCAACCTGCGCATCTTGGCCGACGATATGCTGGTGGCCGTCGATCAGCGGACGGGTAAGACCGTTTGGACGGCGATTGAAGAGGGCGTGGGGCTGAACCGCTACATGGGCAAACGTCAGGGCTTTTGCGTGTCGCCCGCGTATCACGACGGCGTGGTTTTCAGCATGGGAACGACGGGGCTGCTATATGCGTACACGGCGGCCGACGGCCGCAAGCTGTGGGAGACGAACATCGGTCCGGCCCATCAGTCGGCGCTCGAACTCAAAGCGAAAGTGCTTCAGCAGAAGACGCTGTCGGGCGGCATGGGTTGGGATGTGTCGTTGGTCGTCGCCGGAGGAGTGCTCGTCGTGCCGCTGTTCGATGCGACCGACGTCAGCCTGCGGGGCGTCGACGTGAAGAGCGGCGCGACGCTGTGGGAGGCGGCGCGGGTCTGCTCGCGTCATGCGACACCCGCCGTGTGGACTCACGATGGAAAACAGTACGTGCTGACCGCGACGGTGTCGGGCAAGCTGCACTTGATCGATCCGGCGGACGGCCGCGTGTTGTGGACTGTCAATGGACTTGGCGCCAATCATTTTTCGCTGACCCCAACCGCACACCATGTGTTCGTCAATGCCGGTTCGAAGATTCCGCGCAGCGACGGGGACGACGAAATGTACGGTTCGCTCGCCGCGTACTCGCTCAGCCCACAAAAGGCGGCGCGCGCGTGGAAGCACGATGAAAAGCCGGAGTTGCTGTTTTCAACGTGGATGGATAGCTGTGCCCGGCGGTTTTTGGCGGTGGATCAGGGCCGCGTGTACTTTCGGGCTCACGGCGTGGACAAATCCGAAGGCCGCCTGCTGGTGCTCGATGAATCGACTGGCAAGGTGCTTTCCGAGATGACGATCGCCTCGCCCGCGCTGCAATTCTATCCGACCGGCGACCGGTTGCTGACGATCCGCGACGCCTCGCACAGCGAAACCGAACTGGCGCTGCTCCGCATCGACGGCAGCCACATCCGGCAACTTGCCGAATTCTGGCACCCGCCGCACCAGAACACGACCGCCTATGAAGTCGACATGGAACATCCGTACGCCGACGGATTCTTCTACCTCCGCACCAAAGACGGCCGCATCGCCTGTTACGATCTGCGGGAGCAGCCATGATCGGCGCGATTGCCAATTAGACGGAATCACTTTCTTGGAGAACCGCAACCATGACGACACCGCATCGAATCGACTTTAAGTTTATCCACTTCGTTCAAATCATTGCCTGTCTTGCCGCGTGCCACGTAGTGTCAAACGTGTCCGCTGGCGCGGACCGGCCAAACATCGTGATCGTGGTCGCCGATGACATGGGCTGGCGGGACACTGGCTATCAAGGCAGCCCGCACGCCAAGACGCCAAACCTGGACGACATGGCGGCCAAGGGCGTGCGGTTCGATTACTTTTATGCAGCTCAACAAATGTGCTCGCCCGGCCGATTCGCGATCCTTACCGGCCGCAACCCGTTCCGCACGGGCCTGCACGCGCTGGGCGCGATGCGTCCGCAGGAGATTACGCTCGCCAAAGCGCTGAAGACCGCCGGCTACAGCACGGGTCATTTCGGCAAGTGGCATCTGGGGTCAGCTAATACCAGCCCGGTGAAGATGGGTTTCGACGAGGCGATCTGGAAGATCAACTACTACGATCTCGGCGCGAGCCTGCAGGTCGGCGACACGAAGGAGATGGTGACGCTGGAAGGCGACACGTCCGTCGCCACGATGAATTTGGCACTCGACTTCATTCGCAAGCAAGCTGAAGCCAAGCAACCGTTCTTCGTGCAGGTCTGTTTCGGCTCGCCGCATTCGCCGCACAAAGCGACCGACGAATTCAAAGCGATCTACAGCGACCTGCCAGAGAAGCAGCAGGATTTCCTCGGCGAGTTGTCCGGCATCGACGCGGCGGTCGGCAATCTGCGCGGCGAACTGAAAAAACTCGGCATCGCCGACGACACGCTGTACTGGTTCACCAGTGACAACGGCGGTATCACGCCTGATTCGCAAGACCCATCGGGCAAAGGCAAGCAGAGTGTTGGTGCGAGGACCGTCGCGGTGCTGGAGTGGCCTGCACGGATCAAGCAGCCGATTCAAACTTCGCTCCCTTGCGGTCACGTTGATCTGTACCCGACGCTGCTGGAGATCACCGGCGTGACGATGCCCGGCCAGCCGGTCGTCGACGGCATCAGCCTTGTGCCGCTGTTGGAAGGCCGCATGACGGAACGCCCCAAGCCGCTGGGCTTCCTGCTCCGTCAGGGCGGCGGTAAAGGCGGGTTGGCCAAAAGCAACTTTATCACCGACACGCAAGGCGTTTGGATCGACGGCCAATACAAATTGATCGTCAACGCTGGTGCTGACGCAAAGGCCGCCGTGGCGCTCTTCGACATCTACGCCGATCCGGCTCAAAAGAAAAATCTTGTCGACGACCATCCTGACGTCGTCGCGCGGATGCGCGCCGCGCTCGACGAGTGGCGAGGAGGTTCGGTGCGAGCCAGTTTCGATGGCAAGGACTTTTTCGAGTGAGTAGGAGCATGACCATGATTTTTCGACCGAGGATACGAGCAGCTCTAGGCTGTGCGTTGTTTGTTCTTGTCGCTGGGAATTTCGTTCAGCTTCCGGCCATTGCGTCCGATGGAACGACGATGTGGCTCGATTGCACGTTCGGGCCTCTGCCAGAGCGGGAGCCGGCGCGGCTGCACGTGATGACGATCGGAGATCGCGTCGAGCGGGCCGTGGTCGAGCCGCTCGGCTTGGCCGCAACCGATGCGTCGGGGCTGAAGGTCGAAGGCGGCAAACTTACGGGCAAGCTGGTCATCGGGCACGACGCGCTGAGTATGAACCGGACACTGGTGCCTCGGTTGTCGACGCGGATGGCGCTGGAGTTGAATCTGTCGATCGACAACGGCCGCGTGTCGGGAACGTTCGCCGGATTCTGGCCGAAGCCCAAGACGTTGGACACGCCGGTTGCCGTGGAAGGAAAAGTCGAAGGCGTGGCTCGCGACGAAGCGGCGCTGCGCGAGCAGTTCGGGCTGCCAGCCGAAGCCCAGTGGGTGAGTTGGCTCGGTCCGCATCAGAACTTTTCCACAACCGACAGCTCCGCGCCGCTGGTCGACGACCTGCACGACGCGCGATTGCTTTGGGTAAGCCAGTGGATCGGGCCGACGGAATCGGGTTCGCATCGCTACGGAGCGTGTGTCGGAGCGCCGCCATGCGCGGGCGGCGCGTCGCCGTTGGTTTACAACGGCCGCGTGTTTCAGTTCCGATACAAATCGGCCGGCGGCGAAGTGCAGCAACAGCATCTGGACGTGGTGATGAACGGCGAGAGGGGCGCGGAGACGCGGGCGAAAATGGCCGCCATCGGCTGGACCGATGCCGACATGCGCCGCCGGTGGGCGATCCGTGCCGACGAACAGCTTGTCGCCATCGACGCTGCCACGGGGCGGACGGTGTGGAAAATCGACTGGCCGGGCGAAGGCATCAACCTGTTCGATCACAAGTGCAGCTTGACAAATCACACGGGCGTCGTCGCGCTGGGCAATGTTTACATGTTCGGATCGATGGGCATCGTCCGCTGCGTGGAAGCCGAAACGGGCAAACAAAAGTGGTCGGCGCGAGTTCCCGGCTACGCCGACTTTATGGACGCCTTCCTCGCCAAGTCGATCAAGGAACAAATCACCCGCGCCCCGACACGATCGTTCTGCCACGCTCTGAATGCCAGTGGCGACGTGGTGCTGGCTCCCGACGGCATCGACACTTGCGGCATTGTTGCGCTGGATGCGCGAACCGGCGAACTGCGGTGGCATGTCACGGGCCGCATCCTCGGAAAGTGCGCCACGCCGATGGCTTGGAGGAAAGACGGCAAGGATTATGTCGTGGCGGCCAGCGAAGCCGGCACAATCACGTTGCTCGACGCGCCGACCGGGTGTGTCGTGTGGCAGTACGGCCAAGCCGGCGACAACGAATACCAGCCGCTGCTGGTCGGCGATCTGCTGATCGGCCACAAACTGAAACGCGAAGACCGATTGCAGGCACCGCAAACGCCCGACGACGGCCCGCACTCCGCGCCCGGACAGAATTACGGACAGGTCGCGTGCTGGCGACTGACGCTCGAAGGTCCGAAACAGCTTTGGACCGCGCCGGCCGAGTGGGGCGCGCCGGCCAGTTCGCCGATCGGCTCGACGGCCGGCGGCTTGATCTGCTTTCGCGGGAATTATTCCTACTACCTTGTCGAGCCTGAGACGGGCAAGCGAGTCGCCTCGCGGCATTTGACCGAGCCGGTCCGCTGGGACGAAGGCCACATGCTCGCGCTGCCGGACCGTTTCGTGTTGCACCCCGACAGCCAGCACGGCCACACGAAAATGTTCCTGCTGCCGGCCCGCGCGGACGGCCAGATTAGCCCAATGTGGTCGCCGCCGCACCCATGGGCCACGACCTACCAATCGGCGATGAGCCACGCCTGGGCCGACGGTCGCCTGTTCATCCGCGGCGCCGATGCGATCTACTGCTATGACCTGCGTCGACAGCCATGAGCGCGTCGGCCACAATCCGGTTGTCGCCGGCTGCCACGGCGCTCGCAGGCAAGAGGCGGATCTGGCGCTGGACAAGTTAACTGCCGATCTGTTCACCGGTGGCGCCGCGAGGCGGTGCAATTGGACTTGGTGTGTCGGTCCTCTGGACCTATAGGGCAATCAAAACTGCAGAGGTCGATGCAACCTCGGTGAGTTGTAGTCGAACGAAAACTGCCGGAGTCGATGCAACCGACTGCACGAAGCAAACCGCGGAACTCGCATCGGTCTGGATCACCTCAGTCATTTGCAGCACGGTTCGTAACTCAGGTAGTTCGTCGTGTGCGCACGACTGGCTCAAGACCATTGAAGCCGAAGTGGATGCGTAACGGTCCCTGTTGATGGCGAGACTCGCCCGATCTGGACACCGTGGGTGGCTGGTGCGGGAATGACCGGACAATGGAGCCTTGGCTAATCCCAGTTTTGGACTCTGCCATTTCGAGAATCTTGGGAACAATCCTGTCAGGTTTTGGCCGCGAGATTGAAGAAGGAGGTAGAGAGGAATGTGCTGTGGCTGATCGAGACCAGTTCTTGCCCCTGTTTATCCAGTACGAAGCCGACTTGCGGGGCTTTATCCGCTCGGTCGTGCTCGACCCGCACGTGCGTGAGGACGTGTTCCAGGAATGCGCGATGCTCCTGTGGCGGCAGTTCGACCAGTACGATGGGCGGCAGTCGTTCGGCGCTTGGACACGTGGGATCGCGGCGAACAAGATCAAACAGCGGCGACGCGACGACCGACGATTTCCGGTCGCGTTCTCACCAGAGACGATTCAGTCCGTGCTTGACGCCTTTGATCGGATCGAGGCAGCCGCCGGGCCGCGCACCGAAGCGCTCTCGGAGTGCGTCGAGGAATTGCCTCCGAACTCTCGCCATCTTGTGAACCTCCGATATGAACGGAACCTAGCGTGTGCAGAAATCGCCAGTGAGACAGGCCGCACGCTGGAAGCGATCTACCGGGCGTTGTCAAGGATTCGCGAGGGCCTTGAAGAATGCATCCGCCGAAAACTGTCAGCGGCCTAACGAGGGCATTTGCGTCGTGAATGATCCAGACCACAACCTGATTCACAAATATCTCGATGGGGCGCTGTCGGCCGCCGAGCTGGCTGAGCTGGAGGCGAGTGTCAATAGCGATCCCGAGTTTGCCGACAGGTTCGCTCAAGCAGCGCGACTAGATTCTGATTTGGCGGCATTGCTGCGCGAAGACGCCTCAGCCCGCAGCATCACATCGCGCATGCGGCAAATCGAAAGGGACAATTGTCCAGAGCCTGCGCTGCAATCGTCGCCGGACGGCAGTCGGAACATGCGCATAGTCGCCTGGAGCAGCGTCGCGGCGGCACTGGTCATCGCCATAGGCACGTGGGCGATATGGCGGTCGGCACAGAGTCCGAATAACGATCGCCCCGCGATCGCGGAAGGGCCGCATGAGGTGATTTCTGGCGAGGTCGTCGCTGACGGGGCCACGGCCGTTAGGCTACGGGACGGCAGCTCGATCCGAGTGGACGACACCGGTCCAGCCGTGATCCGGCTGGCCGACGGTTCGGAAGCGGAACTCGGTCCACAGGCCCGCGCCGTTCTGTATGGGCGGCGGGATAACGTCCGACAGGTAGTCCAGTTGCTGGAGGGGTCGGCAACCTTTCGCGTCACTAAAGGGATGGGGCAGTTTCGTGTCGAAACCGAAGTCGGCAGTGTCACCGCCTTGGGAACGGAGTTCGCCGTAGAGTTGATTCCCGACGATCCTCCTCCCGGCGCGCGGCCCAACCGTCGCGACGATGTGCTGCACGTGAGCGTCGCGTCGGGCATCGTCGAAGTTGAGTATGGACGGCACAAGTTCCTGCTGGCCGGCGGTGAAGAAGACGACTTCCGCGACGACCGCGAGCCGCGGCCGCCACGACAAGCGACCGAGCAATTTGCTTCGATCGATTTGTCCGGCGGTCAACTTCACACAACCACAGGCAATGAACAGCCGCAGGCGATCACGCACCGGATTGCCGAAGAAAGCTCGATACGCATCGACGGCGAGCCGGCTGCGGCCGCAGAGTTGCAACCGAAGATGCGCGTGCGGTTGATGTTCTCTGAAGGTGGACAAGTCGTCGCCATTGACGCCTACGGTTCGACGATTACCGGCGTGGTGCGCTCGGTGGACAATGCGCGAAATCGCATCGTTCTCGTCGGCCGGCCGCGCGAGGACGGCAGTTCGGGAGATCGGGCGTATGACATGCTGCCCAGTCTGACGGCCGACGTGCAACCGGGCGAGAAGGTGCGATTGCAGCTTTCGGCCCGCGGATCAAGGGTCATTCGCATCGAGCCGGACGTGCGGCGCGAAGAGTAAGGGGCTTTTATCAACGTCTTTGAGCAGGAGGAATACTTATGAAGCCGATCAGACTGATGTTTGTACTGCTGGCCATGTCCAGCCTGACCGTCGTCACTTTGGCTGAGGACCGAGCCGACGCGACTGGCCTGAAGCTGCCCCGCGCCGGCCTAATCAAGAGCAAGGCCAGCGGCCCTTGGTCGTCGCCGGACACGTGGGAGGGCGGAAAGGTTCCGGCGGCCGGCAATCAAGTGCTTATCCGCAAAGGCGACCAGGTTGTCTATGACGTCGCATCGGACGAAGTGATTCGGTCGCTGCACGTCAGTGGCACATTGTCGTTCGACCCTAACAAAGACACGCTTCTTAACGTGGGGCTGATCCGCATTCAGCCGGGCGACAAAGTAATCGAAGAAGGCTTTGACTGCGATCACGTTCCGGACGAGAAGAAGCTCGCTGCGACCGCGAAAGACGCTGCCCAACCGGGCTTCAGCGCCATCTGCGTCTGCTGCCAGTCGAAGTCGGCATTGCTGGTCGGCACGCCGGAGCGGCCGATCGACGCCGACCACCAAGCCGTAATTCGTCTGCATTACATCGATGGCATGGATGCACAGTCCTGCCCGGCGATTGTCGCCTGCGGCGGGCGGATGGATTTTCACGGCGCGCCGCTGAGCCGCACATGGGTCAAGCTGGGCGCGAATGTCAGCCCCGGCAAGGGCGGTGGCGTCAGCGAGATCACGCTCAGCGAACCCGTCACCGGCTGGCGCGTTGGCGATCGGATCATTGTCACGAAGTCGGGCCGGCCTGGGTACGGCTCGGAGACAACGGAGGAGGCGGTCATCAAATCCATCGAAGCAACTCGGATTGAACTCGAATCGCCGCTCGTGCATACGCATCTGGGCGAAGGGGACTTCCGCGCCGAAGTCGCCAACCTCAGCCGCAACGTCATTATCGAGTCAGCGACTCCGGATGGAGTCCGCGGGCACACGATGTATCACGTCGGCTCGGCCGGCTCGATCAGCTACGCGGAGTTCCGGCATCTCGGCAAAGAGGGAGTGCTTGGACGCTACAACTTGCATTATCACCTGTGCGGCGATTCCATGCGCGGCTCTTCGGTGATCGGCTGTTCCTTTCGCCACAGTCAGAACCGCTGGCTCACGATTCACGGTACCAACTACCTGATCGTCCGCGACAATGTTGGCTACCAGAGCATCGGGCACGGCTTCTTCCTCGAAGACGGCACCGAAGTCTACAACGTGTTCGACCGTAATCTGGCGGTGCAGGCGTTGGCCGGGCGACCTCTGCCAAAGCAGATCCTGCCGTTCGACGCCAACAGCGGGGCGGGATTCTGGTTCGCGAATGCCCACAATACGTTCACGAACAACGTCGCTACGGAATGTCGGCATTATGGCTTCCGCTTCGAAGCGACCCCGAAGGCCGGGGTCATTCACTCCGACGGGGCGCCGATCAAGGACATCAAGTTTGGTGACCCCAAGGCGCCGTTCGACTTGGCGCTAAACGTACGACAGCCTGACGGCAGCCGCAAGCAAGTGGATGTCCGCACACTGTCGTTCGTGCGATTCGAGAACAACGAGACACACGGCAACGGACACTGGGGGTTAAACATCGGTGAAGGCGTCGGCGGCGTCGGACCCGATGCCACGAGCCCGTTTGTGTTGCGCAACACGAAAATCTGGAATGTGGTTGGTGGCTTCGGTGTGCAATCGCCGCACGTGTTACTCGATCGTTTGACGATTCACGAGGCCACTTATGGCGTGCGGGCTTCGCAGTACGTGGGCCAGGATTACCGCAACGTCTCCATCAATTCCCGTGGCGCGACGATTGCCACTTTGGAGCAGTATTTGGCATCGAACAATAACGCGGGGAGCCGTCGGCACCGTCAACCGGGCTGGCCCGAAGGCACGGGTGACGGCGGACCGAGATTCCAACCGGCCGAGATCGAAGTGGCTCGGCTGACCCCCGTCGACAAGCTACCGCCGATGACGGTAATCACATCGACGCGCCGCGACGGGTCGCAGTTCATCGTCGGCGGCACCACCAGCGATGCCAGCGAGATTAAGGCCGTGACCGTCAACGGTGAGCCGGCCCGCGCCGTCGGCGGCAACTTTTCGCAGTGGGAAGTGACGCTCACCGGCATCGACGCGGGCATTGTGGAAATCTCCGCCGGGGCGATCGATGTCGCGGGTAACAAGGAGCTGACGCCGCACGTCATGGTGATTGCTTTGACCAAATAACTGAAAACACGTGCCGCGGCCACGAATCAGATTCACACCGAATCGTCGCGGGATTCGGAACACGTTGAGGAGCTTAATATGATTAGGTTGAGAGTAGTCACGGTGTTGGTAGCGGCGCTTCTCGTATGAAGTGGACCCCGAAAACTGGTCGCGCGGTTAAGGTGTAAAATCGAAATCCTTACCCAGCAGTTTCAAGGAGGTCCAGGCGATGAGCAAGAGGCGTAGTCGGAAGCGGTATGAGGCGTCGTTTAAGGCGCGGGTGGCGT
>JBGTKH010000288.1:0-12075 GCA_041744735.1 Pirellulaceae bacterium
GCGGTCGACGCGGCGTCGCCGGCGCCGGCTTCGACTCAGCGGCGCGAGAAGAGTGGCCTCGTGCCCGAAGGCGGCGCGACGCTTGGTAGCAGCGGCATTTATTCGATTACATCCACCGGTGCGGTCCGCGCCGATTTCGACTTTCCGCGCAGTGGCGAATACGTCCTGCGTGCCCAAGCCGGCGCGCAGCAGGCCGGGCCGGACGTGGCTCTCTTGGAACTGCGGCTAGACGGTAAAGCAAGGAAAGTTTTCGAGGTGCGGGCCGCGCGCGATTCGCCCCAATCGTGCGAACTGAAACTTCACATTGACAAGGGCACGCACCGGCTGGCCGCAGCGTTCATCAACGATTACTACAATCCGTCGGCGAAAGATCGGAACGACCGCGATCGTAATTTGTACGTCGCGTATTTAGACGTCGCCGGTCCGTTGGACGTGCCCGTCAACGAAACGCCTGCGATTCGCCGTCCGCTGGTGATTCTGCAACCCGGCAACGGAAAGTCGGTTAAGGATGCCGCCACAGAAACACTCAACTTGCTCACCTGCCGCGCCTTTCGCCGCCGTGTCGATCCCGATGAAGTCGATCGTTTCGCCGGGTTAGTTGAATTGGTCGTGCAGCGCGGGGACAGCTACGAGCGCGGCATCGAAGTGGCCCTGTCGGCGATTCTGGTGGCGCCGCAGTTTCTGTTCCGCGTTGAACGCGACACCGATCCGAACGATCCGCAGGCGAAGCACGCCGTGGGCGATTACGAATTGGCGTCGCGGCTGTCGTATTTTCTTTGGAGCAGCATGCCGGACGACGAACTGTTCTCGCTGGCTGCCAAAGGCACGCTGCATCAAGACGACGTGCTCCAGCAGCAAGTCCGCCGCATGCTGGCCGATCCCAAGTCGCGAGCGCTGGCCGAAAACTTCGGGTCACAGTGGCTGAACCTGCGCGGCTTGGCGGAGGTGTCGCCCGATCCACAGCAATTCGGTTCGTTCAACGACGAACTCTTGGCCGACATGCGTCGTGAAACGGAGCTGTTCTTCGAGGCGGTAATGCGTGAGGACCGCAGCGTGCTCAGTTTTCTCGACGGCGATTTTACGTTCGTCAATGAACGGCTGGCGCGGCACTATGGCATCTCGGGCGTGGCCGGTGAACAGTTCCGCCGCGTGTCGCTGGCCGGAACTCAGCGGGCAGGAGTGCTCACGCAAGCCAGCGTACTCACTCTCACGTCGAACCCCACTCGCACTTCGCCCGTCAAACGCGGCAAGTGGATCATGGAAAACATTCTCGGCACGCCGCCGCCGGAACCACCCGCGGATGTGCCGCTGCTGGAAGAAACACAGAAGGCGGCACCGAACGCTTCGCTGCGCGAGCAATTGGAACTGCACCGCAAGGATCCGAACTGTGCGGTCTGTCATCTGCAGATGGACGCGCTGGGTTTTGGCTTCGAGAATTTCGACGCCATCGGACGCTGGCGTGATCGCGACGGGGCATTCCCCATCGACGCATCGGGTACACTGCCCAGTGGGGAAAAGTTTGCCGGTCCGATCGAATTGGTCAACATTCTGAAACAGCGCAAGGCCGAATTCAGCCGATCATTGACAGAGAAGATGTTGACATACGCCCTCGGCCGCGGGTTAGAATTCTATGATCGGTGTGCGGTTGATGAAATCGTCGAAGAGTTAGAGCAGAGCGACTACCGGTTTTCCACGTTAATTTTGGAAATCGCCAAGAGCGAGCCTTTCCGCATGCGGCGAGGCGAAGGAGCGACACCATGAACACCCTCGCGAAATTACAACGACGCACGTTTTTGAAAGGTGTGGGCGCCACGATGGCCTTGCCCCTGTTGGACGCGATGCTGCCCGGGGCTCGCAAGAGTGCGGCGCTGGCTGCCGCCGTCCCGCCCACTCCTCCGACGCGCATGGCGTTTGTCTTCGTTCCCAACGGTGTGATCATGCCCGCTTGGAAGCCCACCGAGTCGGGCGCGAGTTACACGTTGTCCGAAACGCTCCAGCCGCTGGAGAAGCTGAAAGGCGATTTCAACGTCATCACGGGTTTGGCTCAGGACAACGGTCGCGCGAAAGGCGACGGGCCTGGCGATCACGCTCGTTCGGCGGCGTCGTTTTTGACCGGTGCTCATCCCGTAAAAACTGCTGGCGCCAATATTCGCGTCGGCATGTCGGTGGACCAAGCCGCGGCCGAGAAGATCGGACACCTGACGAAACTGCCGTCGCTGGAACTGGGCATCGAACGGGGCCGCGAAGCGGGCAGTTGCGATTCGGGATATAGCTGTGCCTATTCGTCCGCGATCTCGTGGAAAACCGAATCGACGCCAATGGCCAAAGAAATCAACCCGCGGCTGGTTTACGAACGGCTGTTCGGTGCGGGCCAAGAGTCCAGCCAAGACCGCGAGCAGGATCGCCGCGATTTCTACCGCCAGAGCATTCTCGACCTTGTGTCCGAAGACGCCGCGCGGCTGAAGGAGAGCCTGGGACAAACTGACCGCCGCAAGATCGACGAATATTTTTCCAGCGTCCGCGAGTTGGAGCAGCGCATCCAGCGGGCCGAGAACGTCGCGAAACAAGAGCGCCCCGACTTCGACGTGCCCGAGGGCATTCCCAGCGATCTGCAGGAGCACATCCGGCTGATGTACGACCTGATGGTGCTGGCCTTCCAGACCGACAGCACGCGCGTCTGCACGTTCATGCTGGCCAACGAAGGCAGCAACCGCAGCTATCGCATGGTGGGCGTGAACGACGGCCATCACCAGCTTTCGCACCATCAGAGCGATCAAGATAAGATCGACAAGATCAAGAAGATCGACCGCTTCCTGGTCAGCGAATTCGCCTACTTCCTCGACAAATTGAAGTCGGTCAAGGAAGGCACCGGCACGCTGCTGGACAACTCGATGATTCTCTATGGCAGCGGCATCAGCGACGGCAATCGCCACCGCCACGACGACCTGCCCGTGATCCTCGCGGGCCGCGCCGGCGGCACGATCCAAACCGGCCGCCACATTGCCTTCAACACCGAAACGCCAATGAACAACCTATTCCTCTCCATGCTCGACCGCACCGGCGCCGGCATCGACAAGCTCGGCGATAGCTCCGGGCGATTGAAGGGACTGGAAGGCAGCTCGTGATTGAATTCCGCGGCTCAATATAAATGCCATGTCACAGTCACTCGGGGATCTTACGAATGCCCCGAATGCCGTTCAACTGAGCAATCTCTCGAATTCCTCTTCCGTGATCACCGAAACGCCGAGTTCGCGGGCTTTGTCGAGTTTGCTGCCGGCGTTTTCGCCGGCGACGACGTAGTCGGTTTTCTTCGAGACGCTGCTGGCGGCGCGGCCGCCGTGATTTTGGATCAGCTCTTGGATTTCGTCGCGCGTGTACTTGGTAAGCGTGCCGGTGACGACTAGCGTCTTGCCGCTGAGCGCTCCGCCGCCGCTGACGGCCGCGGCGCGTTTTGGTGCTTCCATGTTGACGCTGACGGTACGTAATTCGTCAATTGTCTTCGTGCCGTAATCGCTGTGCAGGAAGGCGTGCACGCTGTTGGCGATGGTGGGCCCGATCTCGTTGATCTCGCTGAGTTGTTCGGCGGTAGCCTTCTGCAGTGCATCCATCGAACCAAAGTTTTCCGCGAGCACCGCGGCCACTCGGGCGCCGACGTGGCGAATCGACAGCGCGTTCAGCAGCCGCGCAAGGCCACGGTCTTTGCTGGCTGCGATACCGGCCAGCAGATTCTCGGAGGACTTCTTCCCCATACGTTCCAGTTTCGCGACTTGATCGAGCGTCAGCCGATACAGATCGCCGTAGCCGTGAACCAGTCCCGCGCCGACCAACTGATCGACCAGCTTGTCGCCCAGCCCTTCGATGTCCATCGCGTTGCGGCTGGCGAAGTAGCGGATCCGTTCTTTGACCTGAGCCGGGCATTGCGGGTTGGGGCAGCGAATGTAAACGCCACCTTCGTCCTTGGTCAACTTCGTGTCGCACTCGGGGCAGTTCGTGGGAAAGTGAAATGCAGGCAGCGATTCCTTTCGCTCGTGCTTCTCAACGCGAACAATGTGCGGGATGATCTTGCCGGCCTTTTCGACCACCACCATGTCGCCGACGCGCACGTCCTTGCGTTCGATCTCGTCGGCGTTGTGCAGGCTGGCGCGGCTGACCGTCGTGCCGGCCAACTCCACTGGTTCCAACTCGGCCACCGGCGTGATCGTGCCGGTCTTCCCCACTTGCACGTTAATGGCATTCAGCCGCGTGACGGCCTCGTACTTCTCGAACTTGTAGGCGATCAGCCACCGCGGGCTTTTCGACGTCGCCCCCAGCCGTTCGCGCTGCTCGAACTTGTTGACCTTCAGCACCAGGCCGTCGACTTCGAAATCCAATTCGTGCAGTCGTTCAATCAACGCCTCGCAGTGGTCCACTGCGGCGTCGAACGAGGGAAATGATTCAACGTGCGGAGTCGGCGGCAAACCGTAACTGCCGATCTCGGCGAGGAAATCCATGTGAGTGCCGGCCTTCAGTCCTTCGCAGTAACCGACCCCGTGACAAAACACCCGCAGCCGACGCTCGGCGCAAATGCGCGGGTCGAGCAGCCGAACCGTACCGGCCGCCACGTTACGAGTGTTCTTATACGGCGGCTCGCCTTTGGCCATTTGCTGCTCGTTCAGCTTCACCAGATCGGCGTTGGTCATGTAGACTTCGCCGCGCACTTCGAGCACCGGCGGCAGATCATCGCCGATAAGCCGCAACGGCACGTCGCCGATCGTGCGGATGTTGTGCGTGATGTCGTCACCCACTCGGCCATTGCCGCGCGTGACCGCACGCACTAGCACACCATCTTCGTAAACGATCGACACCGCGACGCCGTCGATCTTCAATTCGACCACCCACTCGACCGTTTCCGCCGGCAGCAACTTAGCCGCCCGCTGGCCGTACGCCCGCAGTTCTTCGACGCTGTACGTATTATCGATCGACATCATCGGCACGCGATGCTCGACCTGCGGCAGATAATCAACCGGCTGATCCCCCACGCGCCGCGTCGGGCTGTCGGGCGTGACCAGTTCGGGGTGCTCCGCTTCGAGCTGCTTCAACTCGTCCATCAGCCGATCGTACTCAAGATCGCTGATCTCCGGCGCCGCCTCGACGTAGTAGTTGCGATCGTGGTAGCGGATTTGTTCACGAAGCTTTTCGATGCGGCTCTGGGGAGCTTTGGACATGGCAGCAGTAACAAATGACAATGAACAGTGCTTCGCGAATCGGCGCCCGCCCCCGTTGCTGAGACTAGTCTTCGGTCTTGACGGCCTCCGCCGTCGTGGCCCATCGATGTGCCATCGCCGTGAGTTCAGCCACGTATTCGGGCCAGCGATGGAGCGTTGCAGGATCGAAATCGGCGCCGTTGGGCCAGACCAACGTGTGTACTTCCGGGTCGATTTGCACCTGCTCGAACAACGACACGTCGCGCAGGGGACCGAATAGCTCACCTTCCAAGACCGGTTCCAAGTCAATCAGTTGCGAAGAGCCGTCATCAAACGACACTCGCAACGAATAAGGGCCTTCGACATCGACCGACGTCACACGTACGATTGGGTGCATGACCTGATGCTCCTAGACTAAGGGATCGTACATGCGAATAATGATACCAAAGAATCGCGAGAGTTCCGGCATTCTGGCACCATCACATACTTCATTTCATCTCCCGCAGGCGCCGATCAGCGCGGGTCATCTACGATTATGATCTACTCATGTCCGCACTCGGGCGCCACGGTCACCTTCTTTCCCGTCGCCGAGTTGGGCACCATGCAGAGGAATTTCATCGCGGTCGGCCCGGTGTTGCGGAACTGGTGGATTTCGTTAGGAGTGACGAACACGACGTCGCCGGCTTTGAGTGGATGCGGCTGGTCGCCTTCCACAACTTCACCGTGGCCGTCGAGCACGAATACCTCATGCTCGTACGGGTGGCTGTGCCTCGGCGTGTAGCCGCCGGGCGCGACTTCGAACTGCCGCATGGCGAAGGTTGGGGCGCCGTCCGGCTCGCCCACCAGCCAGCGGACTTGGCAGCCGCTGGCCCCTTCCATCTCGACAGGTTTCGATTCGACTTGCTCGTAGTGATTGACTTTCATCGTTTGGTACCTCCTTCGGCGCTGCGGCTCCACAGACCATCGGTCGCCATGGCGGCAAATGTGGTCACGGCCAGCACAACGATCTCGACGATCATCACCGTCAAACCGTGCTCGTCCAGAAAGAACATCAAACCTTCGCCGGACTCGCGTGCGGCAACAGCTTGAGCCGGATCGAGCATCTTTACGGCCATCACGCCGTACGCGCACGCGGTGATGGCGAAGACGACGCCGGCAATCACCAGCAACACGTAAAACGGGTTGGGCAGTTTCTTGCGTTGCGCCACGATTGGCATCTCGCAGAAGTTTACAATTCGCCGACCATCTTGTCGAATTCTTCGACCGTCACGGCCGCCGCCGTTGAAAATGAAATGCCGGTCAAGCGCCCCAGCATCACGGCGGCTTTCATGGCCTCGCCCATGTTGGGCAGTTCGACGATCATCACCAGATCGTACTCGCCCAACAGAGCATAGATGTCCTTGATCGTGCCGCCCCGCTTGGCGATCGCGTCGCGCACTTGCTGAGTGCGCGCGGCGCTGATCTTTTGGACAGAATCGGATGAGTACTTGCCGAACATAAAGAACGTTGACATACCTTCCCTCCCTTTCTCCACTCGCCGCGGAATTCAGGACCGGGCCAGGGCCGACTCGACACCCGAGCGTACGCGGCTGACGATGGCATTCAACCCGCGCATCCGCACCATGCCCAAAGCGTCCATCAGGCCCAAACGTGAAACCAGATTCGATTTGACCGACAGCACGTCGCCGGGCGCCGCGCCGCAAAACGCCTCGACTAAAATCGCCACGAAACCTTTGACCGTGGGAGCCTCTTCCGCTACGTCCGCATGAATCTGCACGCGGCCATCGTCCAAGACCACCCACATGTAAACGGGCGTTTGGCATTCGTGCACGCGGTTCTCGCCGGCATCGCGCAGGGCTTGGTAATGCGGGGGCAGCAGCGGCAGATTCTCGGCGAAGTCCAACAGCAACTCAAGCCGTTCACGCGGCTCGAGGTCTGCGAACTCCTCCACAATTTCATCCAGCCGGCCCGCGACGTTTCCGGCTTGCATGTCCACAGTAAGAACTCCTAGGCATTGCAAACAATTAGTATCTCAAACACTCTTTTCGATGGGCGCGCCGACCAAGTTACCCCATTCGGTCCACGAGCCGTCGTAGTTCTTCACATTAGCAAATCCCAGCAGATATTTTAGCACGAACCACGTGTGGCTCGAGCGCTCGCCGATGCGGCAGTAGGCGATGATCTGGTCCGCGTCCTTCTTCAGCCCCGCTTCCTTTAAATAGAGCTGTTCCAACTCCTCGCGCGATTTGAATGTGCCGTCCTGGTTCACGGCGCGAGACCACGGGACATTCGCCGCACCGGGGATGTGTCCAGCTCGTAATGCGCCTTCCTGCGGATAATCTTCCATGTGCAGCATTTCGCCCGTGTATTCGCCGGGTGAACGCACATCGATCATCGGCTTACTGGCCTGCTGATGCCGCAGCACCTCGTCGCGAAATGCGCGGATCGACAGATCGGGTTCCTTCGCTACGTATTTGCCGCGAGGATATTGCGGCTCGGCGTCGCGGACCAGCGGCCGGCCGTCAGCTTGCCAGCGATTTCGCCCGCCGTTCATGATCAGGCATTTCTCGTGGCCGTAAAGCTTGAAAGCCCAGAATGCGTAGCATGCCCACCAATTGTTCTTGTCGCCGTAAAACACCACGGTCGTGTCGTTCGAAATGCCTTTCGCGACACACAGTTCCTCGAAATGCGACTTGCCGATGTAATCGCGGATCACCTTGTGCTGCAGGTCGTTCTGCCAGTCGATTTCCACGGCTTCGGCGATGTGTCCTTGTTTGTACAGCAGTACATCTTCGTCTGATTCTACAATCCGCACGTGGGGGTCCCGCCGATGCTGCTCGACCCAATCGGTCGAAACTAGCACTTCTGGATGGGAATATTCTTGGGCCATATTCATTTACTCCTGTTCATCCGAAGCATGACTTATCGTTCGTTTTTTGCAATTTCCGTAAAATAGGCAAGGAAAGCCCGCGTGTTGCCGGAACAGATTCGCTCCCGTCATCCGCGGCCCGCGGCCCTCGATTCATGTTATGGGATAAAAGGATGACCGTCGATGGCTGGATTTCACAGGGGCTCGAAGAAATAATTCCGTGTTCAAACAACGTTAGCCGTTGATTAAATCGCCGACTTCGGCGAAACTGAATGGCGGCAGCGGCCGGAAAATTTCTGCGTGCGGAAAAATTACCGTCCACGAAACGCCGGGGTTTGATTACAATGGCCGGTGCATCGCCGGCAATGTGCCGCATCGCGAACCAATCGCGTCAACGGATTGACTTACATCTGTCCACCACTGTATCCCCACCGAGCGATAAGCCAAAGCGACTGCTAGGGTTTGTCGAATTGTACATTCGCCAATAGCACACCGCGGAATGAACGAAATGACATACGAGACTTTTCTTTTGGAAGAAGAACAAGACCAGCGGACCGACCGATTTGCGCCGATCGAAGAGCCGATCGACGAGAGCTATGACGACGTGTCCACCGACGAAGCCGAGCCCGAAGCCGAGGCCGCGCCGGAACAAAATGAAGAGGAAGAGTCGGAATGGGTGGAGCACGACACCAGTAGCATGTCCGATGATCCGATCCGCATGTACCTGACGCAGATCGGCCGCATTCCGTTGCTCACTCGCCCGCAGGAAATCGCGTTGGCCAAAGCGGTCGAAGTCACTCGCCGCCGTTTTCGCCGCAGCCTGCTGGAGTGCGATCACGTGCTGCGGATGGCCGTTCGCGTGCTGGCGCGAGTCCACGCGGGCGAGTTGCCGTTCGACCGCACCGTTCAAGTGGCTGTCAGCGATCGGCTGGAGAAGCACCAGATTCTGGGCCGCATGCCACACAATCTGCGTACGCTGGAAGAGTTGCTGGAGCGAAACCAGCAGGACTTCCGCGACGCCGTCGGCCGAAAGAAGTCGAGCACCGCGCGGCGTTCGGCTTGGCGTCAACTGGTCCTCCGCCGTCGCCGCGCTGTGAAGTTGGTCGAGGAATTGGGCCTCCGCATCGAACGCATCGAGCCGCAGTACGAAAAGCTAATCGAACTTCACAACCGGGCCGACCAACTGAAAACGGAAATCGACCGATTCAAAGCGTCGAAAAAGCCCGCCGCCGGGTGGAAGGAACAGGCCGCCGAATACCGCCGCATCTTTGAGATCACGCAGCAAACCCCGACCGGCCTGCGCAGCCGCGTGATGCGATTAAAAACGATTTACGCGGAATACCAACAGGCAAAGCGGGCGCTGTCCGAAGCGAATCTGCGCCTCGTCGTCTCGATCGCCAAGAAGTATCGCAACCGCGGGCTCAGTTTTCTGGACTTAATTCAGGAAGGTAACGCGGGCCTAATGCGGGCTGTGGAAAAGTTCGAATACCGGCGCGGCTTCAAGTTCTGTACGTACGCCACATGGTGGATTCGCCAAGCGATTACCCGCGCGGTAGCCGATCAGAGCCGCACGATCCGTGTGCCGGTGCACATGAGCGAAGTGATGAGCCGCATTCGCCGCGTTTACGGCCGCTTGTTCCACGAACTGGGCCGCGAGCCGTCGTTGCACGAAGTGGCCGAGGCCTCTGGCACCACGATCGAAGAAACCAAGCAAGTGGTCGCCATGAATCGCTATCCGCTGAGCTTGGATCAGCCGGTTGGTTACGACGAGGACGTCAAGTTCGGCGATCTGATGTCGGACGATCAGCGCGAGCCGGCCAGCGGTGCGTCGCACGAAATGCTGCGTGCACAAATTGGCGGGCTGCTGAAGACGTTGGGCTATCGCGAGCGGGAGATCATCAAACTGCGATTTGGCCTCGGCGACGGATACAACTACACGCTCGAAGAAGTGGCTCGCATCTTCCAAGTCACGCGCGAACGCATTCGTCAGATCGAAGACCGGGCGATTCGCAAGCTGCAAGATCCCAGCCGCGCGGCCAAGCTGATCGGGTTCATCGACTAGTGCTCTGTCAAACATGAATTTTAGGATTCTTGTTTTCGTGGCGTAAGCTTCCAGCTTGCGTTTTTCCTGGTGCTGTGCCGCGAATGGCAAGCAGGATGCTTACCCCACTTTTCCCTTCGACGGAGCACTAGGTGCCTCTCGTGCCCGACAAACGCACCCATCGCGGCGCGCATCCGGAAGACGAGTACCTGTTCCACTCCAACATGTGGCCGACGCTGCGCGCGGCCAGCGGCGATTTGTGTTGGCTGCTGAGCCACGGCTACGCGAGTCCTTCATCCCTGAAGCTGGTCGGCGACCGTTACTCGCTGACCAAACGTCAGCGAATCGCCGTCGGCCGCTGTGCATGTGCGGGCGAAGCGGCCGCTCGACGACAGCAGTGTCGCGTCGAGCCAGAGCAACTCGCCGGCCGACAACTCTGGATCGACGGCTACAACGTGCTAACTTCCATTGAAGCCGCTTTGGCCGGCGGTGTGATTCTGGCGGCGCGCGACGGTTGCTACCGCGACATGGCTAGCGTGCACGGCAGCTACCGCAAAGTGGAAGAGACGATTCCCGCGCTCCGTTTGCTGGGCGAACAGCTAGAGCAATGGAACATCGGCCCGTGCCGCTGGCTGCTCGATAGCCCCGTCTCCAACAGCGGCCGCCTGAAAGCCATCATCACCGATGTCGCCGCACAATCCGGTTGGAACTGGGATGTCGAACTTGTGCACAATCCCGATACGATTCTCGCGACATCCGAACATGTCGTCGCCACATCAGACAGCGTCATCTTGGATCAGTGCCGGCAATGGCTAAACCTGGCGCGAGCCGTCATCACGCGCCACGTGCCTGATGCCAACGTGGTGGACCTGCAGTCCTCATAGACATCGTTGAATCGGCTCATTTTCTGGCCTTTACCAAATTCGTAGTTCTCGGCACAATACCGCGACCTATCGGCCACAGACTTCGGGTCGTGGTCTCTTACAATTCGGACGGCGCCGCGGCGGACGTGGTGCTGCCGGTCATGGACGACCACTAACGCAGCAAGGAGTGCTGGACGTGAGAATCAATCTTTCCTGGGCCACGCTCGTGGCAGGCATCTTGGCGATCGTCGTTTCCCCGGCCCTGGTTCACGCGCAGGCCCCGCCGCAACAGTCGGCCCCCAGCGTCGTGGTGATCGACATTAGCAAAGTGTTCAAAGAACACATTCGCTTCAAGCAGCAGCTCGAAGTGATGAAGACCGACGTCGAGGGCTTTGAAGGCTACATCCGTCAGGAACGCAAACGCCTGACCGATAAAGCCGAAGAGGTGAAACGCTACAATCCGGGCTCGCCGGAGTACAAGCGAATTGAAGAAGAGATGGCTCGCATCACCTCCGACCTGCAGGTGCAGACGCAGTTGAAGCGCAACGAATTCATGGATCGCGAGGCCAAGATCTATTACAACACGTACGTCGAGGTCAGCAAGCTCGTCCAGGATTTCGCGATGCGCAGCGGCATCCGCTTGGTGCTGCGATACAACAGCGAGGAAATCGATCCCACGAAGCGCGACTCGGTGCTGGCGGGCGTCAATAATGCCATTGTCTTCCAGTACAAACTGGACATCACCGATTTGATTATCTCCGAAGCCAACAAGGGATCGCTGGTCGGCGGCGGCGGTGGCAACACGCCGATCAACTCGCAACTGCCGCCGCGTACCACACCTCGGTAACGGTTGCGGCTGTGTGCCACGGACAGATGGTCTTCGTAGCTTATCGTTGGCGAGCCACCTTTGAATCACACCTTACGCAAGCAACGCACCATACGTCGAGCGGTTCACGTCGAGGGGTTTGGATTCTGGAGCGGGCGCGACGTGCGCGTCGAGTTCCGTCCCGCCGCGCCGGATGCCGGCGTCGTGTTTGTTCGCGGCGATTTGCCCACACCGGTGCGAATTCCCGTCGGTATCGCGCAGCGGATCGAAACGCCGCGCCGCACGACACTTTC
>JBGTKH010000289.1:0-11406 GCA_041744735.1 Pirellulaceae bacterium
CCCGGTCCTGCGGCGCCTGCTCCAGCCGTGCCCGGTCCTGCTGTGCCCGGTCCTGCTGTGCCGGCTCCAGCGGTACCAAATTAGACGTGATGCCCGCATCGGTACGACCCTAGTACGCTTTCAGGGCTTAGTCTTGGGTAGCCGAACTCGTGAGAGTTTGGGAACTCCAGAAGTGTCACGAGTATCTGCTACCCAAGAATTGTTCGATCATGCCACACGCCGGAGTCTCTTGCCAGCGCGCGTACCGGCACGTGATGCGGGCGCTGGTCTTTCGCCCAGGTGTGCCGCAAGTTAGCATGCCAGTGGCGAGCACGTCGTATATCGCTTCGATTCACCGCCACGCAAGGACACGCACGCTATGCCTACGGCGCAGACGATTACGCTTTCGATGCCCGAACCGGACATCGCCCTGCTGACGCTCGACATGCCGGACAAGGGAGCGAACATACTGTCCAGTTCGGTGCTGGACGAATTGGCCGGTCATTTAGATCAGTTGCAGAGCCGCCGTGATCTGGCCGGATTGATCATTGGCTCAGGCAAGCCCGGCATGTTCATCGCGGGTGCGGACTTGCGCGAGTTCGCAGCGTCGCTGGACATCCCCAAGGCGAAAATCGTCGAGATGTGCCGGCGCGGGCAGACGTTGTTCGGGCGGCTGTCGAAGTGCCCGTTCGTGACCGTCGCAGCCATCGACGGCATCTGCGTCGGCGGCGGCGCCGAGTTGGCGATTTGGTGCGACCGCCGCGTTTTGTCGGACAATCCAAAGACCGAATTCGGTTTTCCGGAAGTCAAGCTGGGGCTGTTTCCCGGCTGGGGCGGCACGGCCCGCGCGCCGCGCATTGTCGGGTTGGGCAATGCGGTCGAGATGATCACGGGCGGCGAGTCGGTCGACCCCGCCGCGGCCGCGGCCATGAATCTGGCGAGCGATGTCGTGCCCGCGGCGAAACTACTGGACGCAGCCATCGGTTTGGTGCGGGCCGAGCAAGCCTCGAAACAATATCTGGCCGACCGCGAGCGCTGGAGCCGGCCGATCGATATCAGCGAAACGGAACTCGGATTTCTCGGTGCGACCGCATCCGCCCTGATTCGCCAGCAGACGAAAGGGCAATACCCGGCGCCCGAAGCCGCGCTGGAAACAATGCTTGAAGCCGCGCTGCTCGACGTCGATGCGGCTTGTCAGATGGAAGCCGAAGGCATGTCGAAGCTGTTCGGTTCACCGGTCAACGCGGCACTGCTGAACGTTTTCTTCCTGAACGATCGCGTCAAGAAGGATACGGGCGTCGATCGCAAAGACATCCAGCCGCAGCCGATCAGCTCGGTGGCCGTGATCGGCGCGGGCATCATGGGCGCGGGCATCGCGGCCGCGAACGTCAAACGCAAATTGCCCGTCGCGCTCACGGATGCAAACGCCGGTGCGTTGGCCAAGGGCGCACAGAACGTTTTGGAAGAAGTCTCTTACAGCAAAAAGTTAAACGGCCCCGAGGTGCAACGAGCCGTCGAATTCGCACCGCTGTTACGCACGAGCAGTTCCGACGCAGAACTTGCCAAGTGTGATCTGGTGATCGAGGCGATCGTCGAAAACGCTGACGTGAAACGCAAGATCTTTGCGCGGCTGGAGCCGCAACTCAAGCCCGACGCAATCCTGGCCTCGAACACCTCGACGATTCCAATCACCAAACTAGCCGAGAAACTCGATCGGCCGGAGCGTTTTTGCGGGATTCACTTTTTCAATCCTGTGCGGCGCATGAAGCTGGTCGAGGTGATTCGCGGCGCGAAGACCAGCGACGAGACCGTCGCCACTGCCGTGGCTTACGCCAAGCACATTGGCAAGATGCCTATCGTCGTCAACGACGGGCCGGGCTTTCTGGTCAATCGGCTGCTGTTTCCGTACATGAACGAGGCGCTAGAATTACTCTGCGACGGGGCCGAAATCAAGGACATCGAACGAGCGGCCAAGTCGTTCGGCATGCCGCTGGGGCCGATCGCGCTGTACGACATGGTGGGATTGGACACCGCGCTCTACGCCGGGCGCACGATGTGGGAGGCGTTCCCGGATCGGATCGTGGCTTCGCCCGTGCTGCCGGCGCTGGTCAAGGCCGGGCGGCTGGGACAAAAGACGGGCGCTGGTTTCTTCTCCTACCAAAATAAGAAGAAGCGGGCCGAGCCGGACCCGAGTCTGGAACCGATCCTCGCGCCGTATCTTCGCCAGCGCGTACAATTCTCACAGGAACAGTTGACCGCGCGGTTGTTCCTGCCGATGTTGTTGGAAGCAACGCGGGCACTGTCCGACAACATCGTGCGCGACGCACGTGACATTGATTTCGGATTAATTTTCGGGCTCGGCTTCCCCCCGTTCAAAGGCGGCCTGTTGTATTGGGCCGACACGATGGGCGCGGCCAAGATTATCGAAATGCTCAAACGCCTGGAACACCTAGGCGAACGAGCAAAACCGACCCCGCTGCTGATCGAAATGGCCAAGGAAGGACGAAAGTTTTACGAGTGACGAGTGATGAGAATAATGAGAATAATGAGAATAATGAGATTGATGAGATTGATGAATGACACCTCTGACATCTGAACCCTGACCTCTGAACCCTCCCGCCGGAGCCTTTCCCATGAACTACGCCGTCGTCGTCGATTGTGTCCGCACGCCGATTGGCCGGGCGCATCAGGAGAAAGGGTTTTTTCGTGACGTGCGCAGCGACGATTTAGCTGTGGCGTGCCTTAAGGCGCTTGTTGAACGAACTGGGATCGATCCGTCCGAGATTGAAGACGTGGTGATGGGCAACACGCAGCAGACAGGGGAACAAGGTCTGAACGCCGCGCGTACCATCGCGCTGATGGCCGGCCTGCCGACGGCGACCGGCGGGGCCACAATCAACCGTTTGTGCGGCAGCAGCCTGCAGGCGCTGAACCAAGCGACGCATGCGATCATGGCCGGATTTGAGAATGTGCAGATCGTCGGCGGCTTGGAGCACATGCATCACTTGCCAATGGACCACGGCCTGGACCTGAACCCGAAGCTGTTCCAGCGAACGTCAAAGGGCGCGTTGCACATGGGAGTGACCGCCGAATTCCTGGCTCAAACGCAAGGCATCTCGCGCGAGGATCAGGATCGGTTCGCGCTGCGCAGCCATCAGCAAGCCGCGGCCGCTCACGCCAACGGCCAATTCAAACGCGAGATCGTTCCGGTCTACGGCCGCGACGAGCAAGGCAACCGGCTGCTGGTCGTAGTGGATCAATGCGTGCGGCCCGACACCAGCCTCGAAGCGCTGGCGGCACTGGAACCCGCGTTCATGCCCAAGATGGGAACGGTGACCGCTGGAAATAGCTCGCCGCTAAACGACGGCGCGGCTGGGATGTTGGTAATGTCGGAAGAGAAAGCACAGTCACTGGGACTCAAGCCGCTGGTGCGCGTGCGGGCGACGGCGGTTGCCGGAGTCGAACCGTCGGTGATGGGCACCGGTCCCGTGCCGGCCACGAAAAAAGCTTTGAAGCGTGCCGGGCTTCAATTGAGCGACATCGACCTGATCGAGCTGAACGAAGCCTTCGCCGCGCAGGCCATCGCCTGCATCCGCATGCTCTGTATGGACCCAGAAAAGGTAAACGTCCGCGGCGGCGCCATTGCCATCGGCCATCCGTTGGGCGCCAGCGGCGCGCGCATCGCCACAACGCTGATCCACACCATGATCGACCGCAACGCCACCATCGGCCTGGCCACCATGTGCATCGGCGTCGGACAAGGCATCGCGACGATTTTTGAACGAGTGTGACATCCGTTCCGCGTTTGGTCCTAATCCGTGGTTGCCCTGAATCCGTGGGGTAATTCGCATTTTTAATTCCCCACGGAATCAGGACGACCACGGATTGGAGAGGCAACTACTGAATGACCAAAGATGATGCTTCCACGCTAATTCGTTTATTCGTCGGCCGTGTGGCAATTGATGGCGACAAACCGGCTCTGCACGTCAAGCGGGACCGTGTGTATCAGATGCTCACTTGGAACGAATTGGCCCGCGATGTTCGTCGCACGGCGGCGGCATTTGTCAGGCTGCGCGTGCAGCCGGTGGATCGAGTGATTCAAGTCTCGGAGAATCGCTACGAATGGATCGTTTGCGATTTGGCGATTCAGATGGCGCAGGCGGTGCACGTGCCGGTGCACGCGCCGCTGACCGGTGAGCAAATCGTCTATCAGATCAACAACAGCGGCGCTCGAATCGTGTTGCTTTCCGGCCCGCAGCAGGCTGTAAAGCTTGTCGCATATGCCGAGAAGTTGATTGATGATGTGACTTACTTTTCCTTCGATCGTTGCCACGAGACGATCCGCACGCAGCCCATCCGATTGCTATCTGATGTGACCGGCGACATCAGCGACGCCGAGACGCACGCCGTCGAACAGCAAGCGATTTCCGGCATTACGGCCGACTCGCTGGCCACGATCTTGTACACGTCGGGCACTACCGGCGAGCCGAAAGGTGTGATGCTGACTCAGCGGAATTTGGTGTCCAATGCACAAGCTACGCTCGAAGCCTTCGGGCAGCAGACGGACGAACTGCGGCTGAATTTTCTCCCACTCAGTCACATCTTTGCTCGCACTTGCGATCTGTACACGTGGATCGCCGGTGGCGGTCAGTTGGCGCTGGCTGAATCGCGCGAGACGGTGCTGGCCGATTGTGCGGCGGTTAAGCCGACGCGACTGAACGGTGTGCCCTACTTTTTTGACAAGGTGCGACGCACGCTAATCGAGCAAGGCCGAGCCGACCAGAACGGCAGCGTGTGCGAGTTGCTGGGCGGCAACATTCGCCATTGCTGTTCGGGCGGCGCGGCACTGCCCGACCATGTGTTTGACTTTTTCCAAAGCCAAGGCGTACCGGTTTTACAGGGTTACGGACTGACTGAGACGTCGCCGGTAATCACTGTTTCCACTGAGCACCGATATCGGCGCGGCAGCGTCGGCCCGCCGATTCCCGGCGTCGAAGTGCGTATTGCGGCCGATGGCGAAATCCTGACTCGCGGGCCGCACGTGATGCTCGGCTATTGGAAAAACCCGCACGCCACGGCGGAAATCATTCGCGACGGCTGGCTGCACACCGGCGACATCGGTCAATTGGACGACGGCGGTTTCTTGCGAATTACCGGCCGCAAGAAGGAATTGATCGTTACGTCCGGCGGCAAGAATGTCGCGCCCGTGTATTTGGAATCACTGCTGACGGAAGACCCGCTAATCCTGCAGGCACTGGTCGTGGGCGACGGGCGCAACTACCTGACCGCGCTGGTCGTGCCAAATCCCGATACGCTGCGCGACGAGATCATCGCGCGCGGCATTGCGGTGGCCTCTCGGCAACAGGCGCTGACTCATCCGCAGGTCTTGGAACTTTACGAACAGCACATCGGCGAGCGATTGCGCGGCGTGTCGCCCTACGAACAAGTACGCAAGTTCACGCTGCTCGACCGCGGCTTTACGATCGAAAGCGGCGAGCTTACACCGAAACTGAGCCTGCGGCGCGAGATCATCGAAGCCAACTTTGCCGAGCGCATTCGGGCCATGTACGGCGCATGAGGCCACCAGCGGGAAAGGAAACCGGTAGCCGAAGTCGCCAGACGTAGCCGAAGTCGCCAGACTTTGGCGAGCCTTTGACCAGAATCTTAACATACAAACTCTGGCGAGTTCGGCTACCAAGAAAAAGAGCGAGCCGCCGGTGGGGCAGGTACCGACGACTCGTCTTTGGTGTTGGCGATGCCAACATAATGTCACTCGGCAATTGTCGCGGTGGGACTTGAGCCCACTGGGTAATTTGTAATTTTGGCGGTGTGCGAAAGGGCGCGCCAGAAAAAACGGATCATCCGGCCGACTACCGAGGTGTCATCACCGGCCCGCGACGATAATATTCCTTAGAACGGTCGATAGAATTGATACACTCCGCACGCATTGACCGGCGTTTGGCCAGCGTCTGAAAGGAAACCATAACGGAACGTGATCGAAACTACATCTTCGCCACGGCCGGGCACGTCCCGGTCGGGCGATGTTTCCCAGGACCGCAGTGTCATCAATGTCGCCAATTCTCGCACAACTCGAACTCGCGCACCCGGCGATGTTACTTGCGCTGGTGATCGTCCCGGCGCTGATGTACGTTTCCCGTCGGGGGATCCGAAAGACTGCCGGGTGGCAACCAACGAGTTCGCTGATCGGCAGATTATTCATCGTGCTGCTGTTAATTCTCGCCAGCGCGGGCTTATCGTATCGCGCCGCGACGAGTCAACGCATGGTCGTCTTCGTCGTCGACCGCAGCGCAAGCGTCAACGATAACGCACAGAGGACCGCCGAGGCATTCGTTCGCGACGCCGCGATTCATCGAAGCCACCATCGAACCACATACTTGGAATTTGGCGCCGAACCAGGGCTGCTCGACTCCACCGTCTTAGCACCTTCGACAAAGATCGACTCACAAGGCAGCAACCCGGCTGATGCAGTGCTCTTGGCCGCTGCGTCGATACCGCCCGGCTTTGTTCCTGACATCGTGCTATTGACGGATGGGAACCAGACGCGGGGCGAATTGGCACGAGCCGCGCTGTCGGCACACGTGCCGATTTCTGTCGTGCCGATCAATGCGTTCGACGGCTCCGAAGTTTGTGTGGCCGAAGTCAACACACCGCCCGCCGCGCAGCCGTTTCAACCGATGAGAGTCAACGTGACGGTGGCAGCCAGCCAAGATGCCGACGCCACGGTGGAACTTGTCCGCGATAACGAACTTGTCGAATCGCGGTCCGTTCAATTGACTCGCGGCGAGAATTGGATTTCGTTTCGCACATCGCTGCCGGCCGCCGATCGTTCGGTGTTTGTGGCGAAATTGAAATCGGCCGCCGACACAATTTTGGAGAACAATGCCCGTACATCGATCGTCTTCACCGATGCGCTGCCGCGCGTCTTATTAGTCGATAGCGAACCAGCGTTGGCCGCACCACTGGCCGGAGCTTTGCGATCGCGCGGGTATGACGTCGCCGTGCAGTCTCCTGCGGAGATGCTCAAGACACCAAATACACTGCTGGGTTTCGATCTGCTGATTCTCTCGGACATTTCGGCCAATGAGCTGCCCGCTGCAAAGCTCGATGCGATTCATAACTTTGTTCACGACCAAGGCGGCGGGTTGATTGTGTTGGGCGGCGACAAGGCATTTGGGCGAGAGACTTTTCAGGCCTCGGCCATCGAACGGATGCTACCGGTCGAGGCTGCGGAAACGGTCGTCGCGCGCACGGCCAACTTGGCGATGGTGTTAGTGATCGACAATTCGGCGTCGATGCTCGAAGAACGGCGGCTGGAATTGGCCAAGCAGGCAGCCAGCCGGGTTGTTGGTTTGCTTTCTCCTCACGATAAGCTCGGCGTGTTAGCCTTCGGCAGCGACACCCAGTGGATCAGCGACATCGTACCGGCGGCTGACAAGACAGAGTTGCTCGGGCGGATCGCGTCACTGCAAGCCGCGGGTCAAACCAACATGTATCCGGCGCTGCAGAAGGCGTATCTGGCGCTGGAACAGACCGACGCTGACCGGCGATACGTGATTCTGTTGACAGACGGCGTGTCGTCGCCCGGCGACTTCGATGCCGTCGCCGCGCGGATGGCCGCGGCCAACATCAAAGTCTCAACCGTGTCCATCAGCCAAGGAGCCGATCAAACGATCCTGCAAGAGATCGCGCGCATCGCGGGCGGACAGCACCGGCACTGCGACAAGCCCGAAGATTTGGCGAACATTGTGGTTGAAGCGGCTGAGACCGCGGCGGCCGAAGTGGGCACTCCGGAATTCAGACCGCTGGTGCTGCGGTCGCTGCCCGGCCTGCAAGTTGCCACGGCGCCGCCGCTCTCGGGCTTCGTCGCGACCAGCCCGAAACCACAGGCCGAACTTTTATTAGTTGGCGGCGAAGGCGACCCGCTACTGGCGTGGTGGCGGTACGGCGCCGGAGTGACTGTGGCCTTCACCTCCGACGCCAAGAACCGCTGGGCACAGCGCTGGCAAACTTGGCCAGGTTACGCCGATTTTTGGGCGCGGCTGGCACGCCACGCCGCTCGGACCGCCGAGCCGCGCGATTATTCGATCCGTGTCACACGCAATGGCCGCAGGGCCGAAGTGACGCTCGACATGATTCAACCCGACGGCGAATTCGCCAACGGCATCGAGGCGAGTCTGCAACTTACGCAGGCTGGTGGTCGGCAGCAAGAAATCCCAATGCTTCAAGTCGCACCGGGCCGATATGCCGCAACGTTTGAAGTGGCGCAACTTGGCGTCAACGAATTGATCGTTGCTTGGACCGATGCGAGTGGAGAACGTTACGAGCAACGCCGTGCACTTGCTGTCGATTACTCCGACGAACTGCTCGTACGGCCCACGAATGAAGAGTTGTTACGCACCGTCGCCTCCGTTTCCGGCGGCAAATACAATCCGCAGCCGGCCGAGGTGTTTGCCCCCGACCAACGCACCGCCGATCGCGTCACTCCGCTGTGGTCGTATTTCGTGTTGGCCGCCTTGTTGCTGTGGGTTGTTGATGTCGGGCTGCGGCGATTGAGATTGACGGCGCTAGGAAGTTATCGATCGGCTGGAGACTTGTCTCGCGAGCCAATGGGTGTAGCGAATAGAGATTCGCGCCTTGCAAGTAAAAGTACGGAGTACTCAGCACCAAGTACTCGGAGCTGAGTGCACGGTACTGGGTACTGAGTACTGGGTGTTCGGCACTTCATTGTCAAACAGTAAGTAACCGCTTCAACAAACATGACCACATCGTCAGATACGGAGCTCAAGCAACTTCTCGAACCGATTTGCCGGCGCATGAAGCAGCGGACTGCGGTGCTCAACGCGTGGCATGGGCTGACGGTCGCAGGTGCTTTGTCCATTGTGCTGGGATTGTACGGCATCTTCGCAGCCAGCTTGCTGCCGCTTGCTGCCTCACTGTTGCTGATCCTCGTCGTTCCCACGATCGCGGCGCTGCTGCCGATGATGTCGAAGAGCGACTGGCGGCAGGCGGCGCGGTTAGTGGATCGTCACTACGGCTTGAAAGATCGCACCGCGACGGCCCTGGAACTTGCCCAGCGCCCCGAACAATTGCCGATACACCAGATGCAACTGCGCGATGCAATGCGCCACTTGCAACGCGTCGAGGCAAAAGCGGTGGTCCCTCTCGCGATGCCGCGAAACTTGGTCAGTATCGCAGGTTTGTTGGCACTGGCCCTCTGTTTGAACCTTTGGCCAGCGGTGTTTCCAAGCGGCAACGACACGCGCCGGGAGACGATTCAGCCGCTTGTTGGAAAAGCCAATGCGACAATCCCGCCGCCAACAATGACGCAGGAAGTTGCCCGTGCCAGCCAGCAGCACGTACGGCCATATTCCGATAGCGCGTTTAAGGAATTGTCTAAGCCCTCGTTGCTCGGCAGTCGGCAGATCGTCGACGCGTATTTCCGATCGTCGCCGATTGTCAAAACGGGAGATTAGCATGCACGCGGCTCTTCGGTTTCCGACGGCGGCTGGCGTTGGCGCGATCGTTGTGCTGCTCCGAATTTCGACCGGCCACGTTTTCGCCGGTCAAGAGAGTACGCTGATGGAATCGCCGGCAGAGACGGCGGAGTCGCCGCGAAACAGCGACACCGAACCAACACCGCTCAGCGAGCCTCCTCTCGAAGAAGCTTTCGACGATGAATTCCCAAGTGAGGACGTTCCGCCGTTGGAAGCGGATGACCTGTTCGGTCCCAAGAAAGAATTGACGCCGTTGGAAATGGCGCTGGCAATTGCGTGCCATGCGGTGCTTGTCCTCGCTGGGCTCGCCTTTCATCTGACGATTCTTTGGATGCTGCGCGGCTACTTGCTGGCGCTGCCTGAAAGCGATCGGCTGATGGCACCCAACATGGTCTGGCTGGCATTCATTCCTTGCTTCAATTTCGTCTGGAACTTCATCATGTATTCACGCGTGTCGCGTTCGTATCAGCGGTTTTTCCACGCGCGAGGCGAATTCCACGTCGGTCAATGCGGCGAAAGTCTTGGAATCTGGTTTTCCGTTTGCATCTTCGCGGCGGTGATCGGCATGGTGATTCCTTGCGTCGGAATCTGTATTGGAACGCCCTTTGGAGCTGCCGCATTGATCTTGCTGGGCATCTACATGGTGACGTTGAGCGATCTGAAGCGACGGGTCTTGGCCACCCGTGACGACTCTTTCCCAGCGACGGCCGAGTTACTAGACTAGCGTGTGAATGTCACAACGCTCATGGTGAAATCCTCTCAACGCGTGCTCCATGTCCTGGCCGCTGGTAACTGACTTTAGCCGCATGCTGCAAACCCCGAAGATGGCGTTTCGGGACCCGGTGCTGCGCGAGTGTACGGTCGAGAAGAATCATCTGGGACAGCCCAAGCCGCGGTCGGGGAATTTTGCCACCGTGTATCGCGGCTACCGGCCGGACGGCAGCGAGTTTGCCATACGCACGTTCAACCGCCAAGCGGATCAGCGGCGCGAGCGCTATCAGACGGTGCACAATTACCTGAAGGACCATTCGATTTGGAGCGTCGTCAATTTCAGTTACGACGAGAAAGGCATCCGCTCGGCGTCCGACGGTAAGCTGTACCCGCTGCTGACGATGGATTGGGTCCCCGGCGTGACGCTGTTCGAGTGGGCTCGCGACCGCAGCCGCGAAGGATATCAAGAAGCCCTGGCCATTGGTGCCGACGTGTGGTTGCAATTGGTCCGGCAACTGGCGGCGCACAACATCGTGCACGGCGACCTGCAGCACGGCAACGTGATGGTCTCCAGCGAAGGGCACTTTAAACTGGTCGACTACGACTGCATGGCCGTGCCGGAATTGATGGGGCAGCGAAACTTGGAAATCGGCATGGTGCCGTACCAGCATCCGGGCCGCAACGATCAGACGCGGCTGTTCCTGGGGCTGGATAATTTTTCCGGGCTGGTGATTTACATCGCCCTGCGAGCGCTGTCGGCCGCGCCCAGCCTGTGGTACACACACGTCGACAGCACGAGCTACGATAAGCTGCTGTTCCGCAAAGAGGATTTCGCGGCGCCCGCGTCGTCGGCCTTGTATCGCGATTTGATGAATTCGCCCGATAATCAGGTGCGCGACCTGACTCATTATCTATTCCAGTTATCGCATTACGACCTGCACAAGATTCCGCCCATCGACGAAGTGCTGTTGTGGTGCAATTCGCTGGAAGACCTGATCACGAAGCGCGATTGGGATACGGCGGTGAAGTTGGTCCAGCGGATGGGGCCGGGCGAGAAAATCGCGCCGCACCTGGTGCCGCACGTGGAGCAGGCCAAGCAGCGCGTGGCCTGCCGGCAAGCGCTCGAGCGGGCGATCCAGCAAGGCAACGAAGACGAGATTCTGCTCTCCTACGTGCCACATTTGCTGGACGATTATCCGGC
>JBGTKH010000290.1:0-10057 GCA_041744735.1 Pirellulaceae bacterium
GACGGAATGGAATTCATCGTTACCGCTGTGGATGAATTCGACCACGAATTGTCTCGTACGCGGCAGAACGCCAAGCTCATGGCCTTGCTGGACCAGCGAGCGAAACAAACACACACGGTTCCGCTCGACGAAGTGAAACGCCGACTGGGGTTGAATAGTTGAGTTTCGGCAGTCGAGAAGGCACGTCACGGATTGAGCATCGAATGCGTTAGCGGATGGTTACAAAATCATTGTGATTCAAGAGCACGTGGACTAAATTCTCTCTCGCTCTTTGCTGTGGGTCGGCAGATGGTTTTACGGCGCTGGCCGCACCGGACGTGAATGCGGTTAGGCCAGTTTTATCGGCGAGACGTTTTGTCTGTTCGGCAAGAAATGTCTCGCACTCGGTTTGCTCGTCGGTCGTCGGCGGGCGGCCGAGGATGTGGTTGAAGGCGGCGATGACGAACGCGGCCGATGCGTTTGTCTCGGTTTTATGTGCAGCAAGTGAATCACTCAGCCTCTTGGCCAACACGCGCGATTGAGCCAGTGCGAGCGGGCTGTTGGCTAACGCGAGGGCTTGTTGTGGAATCACGCTCTCCGAGCGGCGGTAGCATTCCTCGACGTTGGCGGCGTCGAACAGTTTCAGGAACGTCATCTGTTTTTCATAGGCGTGGCGGTAGTACAGGCTGCGGCGGTGCGTCGCCAGTCCGCTATCTTCCGACAACTCCGGGCCGCCCATCGTCGTGTCCAACTGGCCGGCGACGTGCAGCACACTGTCGCGCACGACCTCGGCCTCCATCCGCCGCGCATTCATGCGCCACAGCGAACGATTGTCGGGATCGATTCTCACGTTCTCGGCATGAGCTTGGTCGCTCGACGACTGCATTCGATAAGTGTTGCTGGTCACGATCATTCGATGGACGTGTTTCATGCTCCAGTTCTTGTCCATCAGTTCGACGGCCAGCCAATCGAGCAACTCCGGATGCGTTGGCGGCTGCCCGTTCAAACCGAATTCAAACACACTGCCGACCAGCGGCGTGCCGAAATGCCGAAGCCAAATGTGATTCACGGACACGCGAGCCGTCAGCGGGTTCTGTTTGTCGGCGATCCAGCGAGCGAGCGCCGCGCGGCGACCGCTGCTGGTTGTGGGATACATCGGGCCGAGCGGCGAATACTTGTCCGCCGGCTTGTCCAATGCGTCGTGAGCCTCTTCCAGCTTCTTGCGCGCGGCAGCGAGCTGTTTTTCGGCGGCGGCAAAAGCATCGGCGGCTTTCTTGTCATCGGGTGATATTTCTGTGGCGGACTTCGCATTGGTCAGCGATTGCTCGGCGCGGAGCGATTCTTCCTCGGCCTTGCGGCAAGCCGACTCGCGTTCAGCTTGTGCGGCCGAGCGGCGCAGTTGGCTGGCATTTTCTTTGGGTGGCGTGGCGAAGCGAGCGATGTCAGCTTCGATGCGAGCCCGCACGGCGACCAAGTCCGCGGTGGCCGATGCCAAGACTTTCTCCGCGAGCGCGACCGCGTCTTGCTTCGGGCTTTCCACTTGTTTGGCTTGAGCCAACGCGGTCTCGGCTTTCGTCACATCCGCCGCGGCCTTGTCGAGCGTCTCTTGCTGCACGAACGGCCGTAGCGACGGATAGTAGGCGGTTGGCGGAAGTGAAACAGGTATCACGGCCAACTCGATTCCAAAAACCGTCGGCAGGCCCGGCCCGAACGCTTGCTCTTTGTCCGGCCGCCGCTCGTCCCCGCGAACGAACAGGTAGGTGGGCGTCTGTGTGTCGGCATCGTACGCTCGCGGCAAACCGTCTTTGGTCGTGTCTTCCACGCCGGGCACGCGGTCGGTGCGGACATTGTGTGGTTCGAAGAACGCGCGGAAGCGAAAGTAATCTTGCTGCGAGATCGGATCGTACATGTGATCGTGGCAACGGGCACAACCAAACGTGACTCCCAAGAACGCCTTCGATGTGTGATCGATCGTGTTGTCCAGCCACGCATGTCGATTGAATTTGTACCAGTTGCGAACCAGGAAGCCGGTGGCCCGCAGTGCGTCGTGATCGTCGGGTGCGATTTCATCGGCGGCCAGCATCTCCAGCACCATGCGGTCGTAGCCTTTGTCCTCGTTCAGCGATTGGACGATCCAATCCCGCCAGCGCCAGATGTGCGGCTGGCTGTTGCGGATCTCCTGTTTGTAGCCCGACCAATCGCTGTACCGCCACACGTCCATCCAATGCCGGCCCCAGCGTTCGCCGTAATGCGGACTGTCGAGCAGCCGATTCACCGCTGCGACGTCGGCCGCGTCCGACTCGTCGGCCAGGAACGCCTGCATTTCTTCGGGCGTCGGCGGCAAACCAATTAGATCGAGATAGACGCGCCGCAGCCACACGTGTTTCGGCGCTGCGGGCACGGGCGTCAAGTTGCGCTGTTGATGTTGGTCAGCGACAAAGGCGTCGATCGGATTAAGCACCCACTGGCCATTGGCGACTTTCGGAACCGGCGGCCGCGCGGGCTGGCGGAAGGCCCAATGAACGGGTTCAGCAGTCGCGCCCGCCGTGAGCGGCGACTTTGCGCCTTGGTCAATCCAGCGGCGCAAAACGTCGATCTCCTTGGCGGTCAGCGGCTCGCCTTCCGGCGGCATCTGCAGCAGATCGCTGCCGGTGACCGCCTGAAACAACAGACTCTCGCGACTGCTGCCCGGCACGATCGCCGGACCGCTCTCGCCGCCCTTCATGATTGCAGCGACGCTGTCCAGCCGAAAGCCGCTCTCCTGCTTCACCGAGCTATGGCAGCGAAAGCAGCGTTTCACCAGAATCGGTTTCACGTCGCGAGCGAATTCGGCTTGTTCGGCCGTTTCGTTTTCGGCCGCTGCCAGCCCATTCGAACATGCCAGCAGCGCGAACGAGAAAATGAAAAGCCTTGTCATGGCCGGTACCGTCTGGGAATGAAGACCGGTGGTGGGTGGAAATCGAGCCCGTGGGCAGGGCTTATGATACATCAAGCGACGTGCATCGGTCTACTATCTGATGAAGCTAACCGCGACGATCATTGACATCTACCGCTCGAGCGATTCGAACTGCTGGCGGTCGCCCACTTTGACTTTGACGGACACGGATTTGCCGTCGCGGAAGAGCAGCACGTCGACCTCATGGCCGACGGGTGTCAGGCTGACCCGGTTGATCAGGTGGTTGTCGTCGTCGATCCGCGCGCCGTCGAATTCCAGGATTACGTCGCCGGCTCGCAGATCCGCGATTTCAGCGGGCGACTTGGGCGTGATGCCGATGACGCTGGCCCCGTACAGGCGCGGCAAACCGAGCCGGGTGGCGGTTTCAAGACCGAACTTCGAATCGAGCCGCACGCCCAGATAGGCACGCGACACACTGCCACGTTCGACAAGCTGCGTGGCGATCAGCATCACCAGGTTGATGGGAATCGAGAAACCGATCCCTTCGTTGCCGCCGGAACTACTGGCGATGGCCGTGTTGATGCCGACCACTTCACCGCGCAGATTCATCAGCGGGCCGCCGCTGTTACCCGGATTGATGGCCGCGTCGGTCTGCAGGAAGTCTTGGAAACGCACGCCGTCGTCACCTAGTTGCAAGTCACGCCGTCCTTTGGCACTGATGATGCCGAAGGTAACCGAATGGCTCAGCCCGAACGGGCTGCCGACAGCCAACACAAAGTCGCCAATGTCCAGCTTGCTGCTGTCACCCAGTCGGGCCGCGGTCAAACTTGGCGCCGCGACGGACATCACGGCCACGTCCGTGCCGATGTCGGACCAAACCTTGGTCGGATAAATCTGGCGGCCGTCGGCCAGCTTGATGCGGATCATGTTCAGCGCCGAGTTCTTGATCACGTGGCGGTTTGTCAAGACGTAGAATTTGTCTTGATGCTGAATGATGACGCCGGAACCGGCTTCCTCGATGGGCTTCTTGCGGGCGCTAGGAAAGCTGCCTTCCTCGGTCTTTTCGGCTTCGATGTGCACGACGGTCGGCTTAACGATTTGCACGACCTTGCGGAGCAGCGCCCCTTGTCGTTCGAGGGCCGCGACCTCTTGCGCCAAGTCCTGATAGAGCTGATCGCGCGTCGCCGATGCCGGCTGCGCGGTGACCACTTGGGCACGAACGGCCGTCGCGCCCGCTCCCGCCAACGTCCATATCAAAAACAAAGCGACCGCCGATACTGGCAGTCGCGTTGCGCTGAAAGATCGATGCTGAACCATTCGCCGTGCACCCTGCCTTCAAAGCTTGCGATGACGGCGCGAGCCAGCCAAGCGACACGCGCCGGCCATCATGTTGTTACGAAACATCCAACTCGATGTCGCTGAACTTCACGTCCGCATCCGAACCCATGTCGATCAAGCGTCCCCAGTCGGCGGACGTGCCGCTGCCGCCGCCGCGTTTTTCATTCTCACGCTGGCATTGGATGCACATCGTCGCGTAAGGCAACGCCTGCAGTCGGGCCAGCGGAATATTGGTATCGCAGCCTTCGCAGATGCCATACTCGCCAGCGCGCAGGCGCTCCAAAGCGTTTTCGATGTTGGACAGTTCGCGGCTTTCCACCTCGGCCAATTGCGAGCTAATTTCGTCCTGCGCCGAATCCAACGCCGCGTCGACAACGTCGCCCGCGGTCTGTTCGCGCAGTTCCTTCAGCAAACTCAGGTCGCCCGCCAGGGCCTTGCGCAGCGCGTCGCGCCGCCGAATGAGCACTTGGTGCAGGGTCTTGATTGCGTCTTTACGTGCCATGACTGTCACCTTCCCAGCTCGATGCGACAAAGCAGAAGCTGTTCCAGGGCTCCCGCATTCACGCCGCCATCGAACGTCATAAGGAATTATTGCCTCGTTCTCGTTACTCTAGATCCAGTACGCGGACGCAACGGCCGGTGCAAGCCGTGCGCCGCAACCAAAATATAGTACGCACGTAGGCGATAGGCGGATACAAATTCACGTTCGTTCGAGATGATCCCACGGCGGCCTGAGTCATCGACCGTAAGTCATTATCAGGTTTCCGGTTGTGGCTCCTTGCGAGCACGCTTACCAAACCTATTCCGGCTTACGTATTTTTCGCCATCGGACACTTGCCACGTGCGAAACCGCTGCCTGCCGAGGGCTACTCGGCAAGCCCGCAAAACCATTGCCGTCTTTTGCTTTGGGATAATCGGCAGATTGAGCGCAGAGATACAGCCGTTCTACCAACAAACCGGCAAATTGTGCGTGAGCTCACGGCAACTGGCAAAGGCAACGACGCACTTGAGTTCGGGAGCCTCGCCCTACCTACAAATGTTGCAAGCTCGATTCAGACACCCGCGCGCCGACCGCAAAGCGGACAAAGCGTTGGTTGCACGCCATCCGGATTGGACGCCGGCTCATCAGAGCGAATGGCTTTCGTTTCACGATGACCGCAATCGGGGCACTTGTGTTCCCACGAGTCGATGCGCAGGTCGTCGCTCTCGAAACGATTGTATTTGCAGACGAGTGCCGCACTGCCGCATTTGGGACAACCGCCGATGGTGGTCTGTTCGCGAGGCATGTCAGAAGTCACAGGCTAGAAATTACAGATCAGAATGTGATGTGTAGCTGAAGTCGTGAGACTTCAGGCGGTATTGGAAAGGCCGAACTCTCACGAGTTCAGCTACGAGTGCGTTTAGCGATGATTTGTACGAGACATCTCAAGCATCAAAAGCCGCGAGCGGCGCGGACGTCGTCGAAGTCGCGGAGGTGATAGCCAATGCCAACGTAATCGAGCACGCGGCATAGCCCACGCAGCGCGGTGTACATGCCGTCGGGTCCGCTGAAGCCGCCGAATTGCCCGCCGCCTTTGACATGCGGCTCCAAATCCAAAAACACACCGGGAATGCCGCGCCGTTTCAGCTTCCGCTGGAGTTTGGGAATCAACTCTGCAAAATCGCGCAGGATACGTTCGTGGCCGCTGTCGCCGATGTCGGCCGGGACGAAGTGCTTCAGCGCTTCCTCGTCCACGTGATCAGTACGTTTCACTAGATGCGGATGACGATAATCCTTGATGTGCATCCAACCCATGCCGGGCTTCATCGCCACGTACTGCAGATAAACCTCTTCCGGCGAGCAGCCTTGTGTGACGATGTTCCCGGCGTCGAAGATCAGCACCAGCGCGGGATGATTCACCTGCCGATGAATCTCGCCCAGCAGTTGGCCGCTTTGTCCGACCAGGTTCGCCTCCACTTCCAATCCGAACGTCAGATCGCTGCGATGGCAGGTCTCGGCGATTTGTCCCAACTGATCGATCACCTGCGGCAGATGTTCGCGCGCGTCCGTGCCGCGCGGGTGATAAAAGGAAAAACCGCGGATCAGCTTCGTCTCGAACGCATGCGCCAACTCGCACACCTTGTGGACGTCCTTGGCCAAATACTTGTCAAACGCCACATAGCGGTTCTTCGTGCCGTCGTCGACGTCCAGCAACTTCACCTTGCCGATCGGCGAACCGATCGACGACACGTTGACATCGTACTCGTCCTCCATGTGCCGCAGCTTGGCGATCTCCGACATCGTCAGATCCATCACGTTCTTCACGCCGTTGCCGGCATCGATGAAGCGGATGGTGTAGTATTGCAAGCCCAGCGCGGCGAAGGCGGAAAACTGCTGCTCCGCAGTCTTCTGATTAGCGGCCTCGTCGGCAAAGCCGCTCAGGATGACCGTCGGTTGTTCAGCCATGAATCGGTCCGTTATCTGTCCGTTGTCGGATGGAATGCTGTTTCGAGGCGGCTAACAGCATGGAGACAAACGCCGCGGAATTCAAGGGGCCGCTTAACGAAACGCCGAGCGAACCTGCTGGTCGCTGAGCACCATCAGCGCCCAAATGCCGAACGGAATTCCCAGCAGAAGGCAGGGTGCGAAGAGCGGAACGATGGCTAAAACGGCCGCCGCCTTTGCCAACCCATAGCCGGTCAGTTTTCGCATCTTCAGACTACCCACGAAGATCATGCCGTTGGCGACAGCGATGAGAACGGGCACGACAATTTTCATCGTAGTTTTCATCGCTGGGTTGCCACCGCTCACCGCTTCGATCTCCATTCCGGTCGCCAGCATGGCCAGTTGTAATGCCAAAAAGAGCACTGCGAACGCGATCCCGAACATGGAGATCACAGCCAGAGCCAACGCGGGCGTCTTCAATCTTGCGGCGGCGCGCCGGCGAGCCTCGTCGTCGACCGTCGCGGCGTTTCCCTTCAAGGGCCGCGATGTGGCGGAATTCGGATCCATTGGTGACTCCTTTCCCAAATTGCTCGAAACGGCATCTCAGTCGCGTTCGGACTCGTACGTCGCCGTGACGTTGGTTGTGATCCCGCCGCGTGGGCTGAACGCCGCCACCAGTTTCATCCACCGCGGCTGCACGGCGGCGACCAAATCGTCGAGGATGCGGTTGGTCACGTGCTCGTAGAAAATGCCCTCGCTGCGAAACTGCAGAAGATAGAGTTTCAGGCTCTTCAGCTCGACGCACTTTTTCTCCGGTGTGTACGTGAACGTCAGCGTGCCGAAATCCGGCTGGCCGGTCTTGGGGCAGACCGACGTGAACTCGGGGCACACGATCTCGACCACGTAATCCCGCTGGGGATACTCGTTGTCGAATGTTTCCAGAATGTCGCGAAACGACACGGACACCAAACTCCTCCTATCGAATATGCCCGCATTTTGCCATGATGAGAGCAGGATGGCCAGTGGAGGTCGATAGCGGTCAGCGGTCAGCGATCAGCGGTCAGCGATCAGCGGTCAGGTAGTAGCAGAAAGTCCAGGCCGTTTGTCGTCTGATCATCCTTTCTTCGGCTGACTGCTGACCGCTGAAAGCTGACCGCTACGAACACGACGATGCGTATCGCAGAGATTTACAAATCGATCCAAGGCGAAGGGTTCCTGACGGGAACCGAGAGCGTGTTTGTGCGCGCGTCGGGTTGCAACTTGCGGTGTTGGTTTTGCGACACGCCGTACACGTCGTGGCGGCCGGAAGGGGATGACTGTTCGGTTGAGGAGATTCTGCGGCAGGTCGACCAGTTGGATTGTTCTCACGTGGTGGTGACGGGTGGCGAGCCGATGTTGTTCGCCGAACTGATTCCGCTGTGCGAAGGGTTGCGTGCAGCGGGGCAGCACATCACGATCGAGACAGCGGGGACCTTATATTTGCCGCTGGAATGCGACCTGATGTCGATCAGCCCGAAGCTGTCTAACTCGACGCCCGCCGCCGGCATCGCGCCGAAGTGGCGCGAGCGGCACGAGCGCACGCGGCACGCCCCCGATGTCGTTCGCCGCTTGATCGCCGAGTACCCGTATCAGCTCAAGTTCGTCGTCGATTCGCGTGCGGATTGTGACGATGTGCACGCCTACTTAGACGAACTCCGCATCGCAGATCGCTCGCGTGTGTTGCTAATGCCCCAGGGCACCGACATGCAAAAACTGTGGCGCGTCGCCGCGTGGCTTGAACCCTATTGCGAACAAAACGGCTTCACCTTCTGCCCCCGCAGGCACATCGAATGGTTCGGCCTCGTCCGCGGAACATAGTCCTGCCGTGCTGCTGGCGGCCACCGGCGTCCCCTGCCAGCTCGTCTGGCGGGCACGAAAGTTTTGGCGGCTAGCCCAAATCGTCGGCGCCAGTGGCTCCCCTGCCGGCTCGTCCGGCCGGAAGCTAAGTTTCGCGACTAGCCAGCGGATCGAAGCCGCGTCGATGATCCGAGCGATCACGGGAAAGACGTCCGCGTGTTCCCAAGCTGCTGGCATTGTGACGTTACCTTTGAACGTAGAGCCAGACAAATCCGGTCCGGTCTTCGGTGACGAATTCGCTGCGCTGGCCATACAGTTCGCTGTACCGCTGGCTGGCCGCTTGCTTGGCCTTGGCGTCGGCTTTCTCATCGCGTAGAGCCGCGTAGGCTTCGCTCAGATCCTTCTGCCATTTTGCTTGGCGCTTCTGGTATTCTGCTTCGCTGACTCCTTCCGGCAGCGAACGCAGCGTGACGCAATCGCCGAGCAGAATGTCCAACTTACCGTCACCGCTGACGTCATCCACCCAGACGCGCGTCGCCGCGGTGGGGCCTGTGAGATCTTTTTCTTGAAGCGGAGATCCATACTCCACGCGTGGTCCCGGTTCGATCAGAGTCGTGAAGGCGGCCAGGACGGGCCGCTTCTGTCCTTCGCCCGCCTGATTCTCGGCCCAATAAACGCCGCCGGAGCTGGAACCGCTGAGCAAATCGAGATCGCCGTCGCCGTCCCAGTCAATCACGAACGGGTCGCTGTGCGCGCCGCTGATCTTCAAGGGCTCGTTGTCCGATTTGAGCAACTCGGGCGCAGGCTGAAACTTGCCGTTGCCTTCGCCCTGGAAGAAATAGAAGCTGCCGGCAAAGTTGCCCACGATCAGATCGAGATCGCCGTCGCCGTCCCAGTCCACCGCGGTCGGGCGAGTGCAGATGTTTTCGGTTTGATATTCCTCACCCTCGATCGGAATAATCAGAGGCTTGTCATCGGTGCCATTCAGCACCGCGGCCGATTTGAACGAACCGCCCGGTTGTCCATAGAGGACTTGAAACAGGCCGGCCATTTCGCGATCCGTGCGCGAGTAAGAACCGGAGAGAATGTCTTGGTGACCGTCGCCATTCAGATCCACCAACTGTGGAGTGGAACTGGTGCATCACCACACGCCCGGCACTTCGGCCACTTTGCCTTCGGCTTGCAGCCACTGGGCCGCGGCGAGTTTGTTGCCACCCAGATTCTTGTAGACGCGGATCTTGCCTTGATTGAATTGGCCCACCAAGAGATCCTTTTGGCCGTCGCCATCAATGTCGGCCCAACACGGGGCGGCATAACCGGGGCTTTCGACCCGCACGGCCTGATCGCCGCCAAACAGACGGACCGGAGGCGCAAACTCCGCGGCGCTCACGCCTGCGGCACACGCCCACACGAGTGTTGCAAAAATCGTTTGTCTCATTGTCCTCTCACCTCCGCGCACGATCCTCGAACCGTGCAAAGTACTCCGCTGCGCTTTTCGAACCAGCAAGGCATGCCGAACCACGGCAACGACGCCTGTCAGTATACGACTGCGGTTCTTTCCACGTCAAATCGATGCCTGCGCA
>JBGTKH010000291.1:0-6506 GCA_041744735.1 Pirellulaceae bacterium
AGTTCATCGAGCAGTACCGATTCGACGTCTGCCGCGGGTTCATCTTCGTCCGCCGCTTGATCGTCATACGGGTCCGTACCGCGGCCGAGCAGTTGGGCGTAGGCCTCGGTCAGTTGATCCAACGACAGGCCGGCGTCTTCCAGCGAGTCAGTAGCATCCTCCAGCCCCAACGCCTGATCAGTCTGTGCTGGTCGGCGTTTGTGAGTGTCACTCATGGCAACGTCGCTCGTAGCTGGGTGAAACTGTTTCCAACGCGCGACAGAGTCCCAAATTCCACCGGTTAAGTCAAGACGTTGCACCGACCGCAGCAGACTCGAATTCGCTATTGCCGGATCACCAGCTAGGTCGAGGTCAAAACCTCGCGGCGGCGAGTGGCAGAATCTGCGCGCCGTATGCCCTACAGTACGAGACATGGTACAATCGACTTAAATACTTAGCTCAAGCTTACTGCCGACGTCTTCGGCAAATCGCGGCGGAGTCCTGAATATGATCAAACCGAGTCAACCAGACCATCGCCTGGTGACGCAGATCCGATTGGACAATCTGCTTTCCTTCGGTCCCGGAACTCCCGCGCTGCCATTGGAGACGCTCAACATTCTCATCGGCCCGAACGGTTCGGGCAAATCGAACCTGTTGGAGGCGATTGCACTGTTGCGCAGTTCAACCACGGACTGGCGCCCAGTGATCAGCAGGGGTGGCGGCGTAGGTGAATGGATATGGAAAGGACAACCACACGCGCCGGCATCGGTAGAAGCGGTGTTTGCCAATCCGTCTGGCTCGGAACCTCTTTGGCACCAGGTTACTTTTCACCGGGAACAACAAACCTTTCAGCTCGTGGATGAACGCATCGAGTACGAGCGCCATAGCGAGGGAAACGGAGAAGGCATCTTCGGTTACCGATACCGTAACGGCAGGCCTGTTGTTACGAGTCCGATGAGCAAAGGGCGAGTACATGAGGCAGAAGTAGAATTGACCGACCCAACATTCTCCGTTCTCAAGCAGCACGTAAACGTACCGGGACGACAAAGTTTAGTCCGCGATTACGATCGTATCCGCCTCTATCGCGAATGGGTCTTTGGCCACAGGAATACACCGTTACGAGATCCTCAACGGACCGACCTCCGCACGGATCGGCTTGAGGAAGACTTTTCCAATCTTGGGATGTTCTTGAAACGCATCAGCCGTGCGCCCAAGACCAAAGAGTCTCTGTTGTCTGCCTTTCGGAATTTGTACGAAGGTCTGACTGATTTCGACGTCAGCATTGAAGGCGGAACCGTTCAAGTATTCTTCAACGAAGGCGAGTTTATTATCCCCGCACCACGGCTTTCAGACGGGAGTGTCCGATATCTCTGCCTCTTGGCAATCCTGTGCGATCCAGAACCGCCGCCCCTCATCTGCATCGAGGAACCGGAACTAGGGCTACACCCTGACATCCTGCCCAAATTGGCCGATCATTTGGTGGCTGCGTCGCAGCGTACGCAGCTTATCGTTACCACTCACTCCGACATTCTCGTGGATGCAATGACCGATCGGCCCGAAGCCGTGGTTGTGTGCGAGAAGCACGAAGGCAGCACTCAAATGACGCGGCTCTGCCGCGACGACTTGGCGGCTTGGCTAGAGAAATATCGGTTAGGCCAGCTTTGGATCAAGGGACAATTGGGAGGTACTCGCTGGTGAGTGCAAAACTGTACCTTGAAGGCGGCGGTGATTCCAAAGATTCACACAGTCGTTGCCGCGAGGGTTTCCGAAAGTTGATAGAGGGAAGTGGGTTTATCGGCCGACTGCCGCGACTGGTCGCATGCGGCGTTCGAAACTCGACGTTTGACGACTTCAAAACCGGCCACGCTACCAAACCAGAATCAGATTATGTTGCCATGCTCATCGATAGTGAAGAACCGATGGATGATATCGAAGCCGCTTGGCAACACTTGATTCGTCATGATGGCTGGGACAAGCCGGCCGGCGCGTCGGACGAGCAGGTGCTTTTCATGACCACGTGCATGGAAACTTGGATCGTTGCCGATCGAAAGACCTTGGCTGAACATTTCGGAAGCAATCTCCAAAAGTCGGCACTACCCGCATTGAATAATCTGGAACGTCGACCCCGCCAGGAAGTTCAAAAGAAGCTCGCCCATGCGACTCGCAAATGCGCGAACGTCTATACCAAGGGGAAAAGATCATTTGAAGTGCTTGGCAAGCTATCTCCGACCGAGTTGAGTAAATTACCGAGTTTTCGGCGCATGGTGCGAATTCTCGAAAAGAATCTGTAATTGAGTCGAACTTGTCGACAGTTCCAATTTCACTTTACCGGTTACACATGATCGCGCGACGACAATGTCGAAAGCGTCACCGCAGGATCAGCGTGTCGGCGACGCCGAGGTCGAACGTGTACTTGCGAGCGGTGCCAAATGGTTCGACTTTCACGGGGCGGCCGCTGGCTAGGGTGGCGCTCTTTGTGGGCGTGGCGATGTTGACGGTCACCTCCAATGCGGCGATGGGGTCGCGGGTCCAGTTGACTAACGGTATCGCGACGCCGTGTTTGGAATGGATGACGGTGGATTCGACAAGCGGGTTACTGCAGGTTACGGGACGCGCGAGGGTTGCCGACGCCGAGGCGATCAGACCGGCGGCTTCGGGGTCGAACTGGGTGGGCAGGAAGTGAACCATCGCGTCGTCCGTGGCGCCGCGGTCGACCGGGCGCAGCGGAATGGCGGGGTGATAGTAGCTGAGGCCCGGCAATAGACCGCAGTACGTGGCCGAGCCTTTGCCCACTTTTCGGTTGACGACGGCCGGTGAACCGTCGCTGAATGAGTAATCGACCTCGGAGTCCGTTTGCGCTTTGAAACGGCCGCGGACGCCGACCACCGGGATCGTGTACTTCTGATCCTGGCGCGGTGAGATCAAACGCATCCGTTCGTCGCTCATTGTCGCTTGGTCGATGACCTTGGCGAACGGCATGTCTTGCTTGATCCACGTGATGCGCGAGTCCTCCGGCTCCTCCAATGCCGCGGGCTCAACGCCGAGTAGATCGCGAAGCGTCTTGTTCGGCCGATTCAGTTCGTCGAACATTCCCGCGCCGGCGGTGGCCAGCAGGACGCCGCCGTTGTTGACCCATTCCGCGATCTTAGCCGATGCGGTGCTGCTGACGTGCGCGTCGGTCAGGTACAGGACTTTGTATTTCGACAGCGTGCCGTCCAGCGCGTCTTGCTCGACGACAAAGTCCAGCGGAATCTGCTGGTGGCGAATCGCGGTGTACAAGGCCCGCTTGCCGGCGGCGAACGAGCCGTGGCTGTCGCCCCAGATGTCGCCCGTTTCGCTGAACCACATCGCCGCCTCGGCCGCTCGCACCTGGCCGTCTTGAACGATGTCTTCGAACAGGCCCAATTCGCGGAAGCTGCCCAGCACCATGCGGTACATCTCCGGGTGATCGACGTGGTTCTCCGTGTAGGCCACGTGCACCGGGCGGAATTCGAACAGGTCCACGATCTTCATGCCGTGCCCCAGCGACCCGTAAAACAGCCGCCGCCATTGATTGGGCGTGTTGTTGGGCATGTGCGGCATCACGTAGTACATGATCTTGCGGTCGGGCCGGTGGCGGTTGGCCGCGCGGAACAGATCGAAATTGATGCCGTTCATCTGCGGCGAGCCGATGGAAAGCTGCCAGATGTAATCTTCGCTCCACGGCAGCGTCATGCCATCTTCGCGGAACACGGTGACCCACTTGAAAACCTCGCCCAGGAACATGTGCTCCTGCGGATAGTGCGGCGAGTAATTGGCCCCGATGCCGGCGTTGGGCAGATATCTTCGCAGAATGTCGGTGCGCTCTTTGATCGCTTGAATGCCGAAGTGATACTGATAACGCTTCGACCAATAATACAGTCCGGGTCTTTCCTTCTTTGTCGCCTCGTCGACACTGTAGAGCTGGGCGCTTGGGTTTAGGCCGGGCGCTATCGAATTCACAGTGACGCCTTGCGATTTCAGCCACTCACGAAAGCCGTCACTGGCCGCCGCGCCGCTAGGTGACGGCAAGCCGATCTCGTCGCCCAAGCTGACCACGGCGATGTTCTTCGCTTGCGGGCCGAGCTTCTGACAATACTCTTCCAGCTTCGCCGTCGGCACGCTGCGGACGTCGATGTAGCCGCGGCCATTCGTTTCGTCGCCCTTCGTGTCTGCCAGCGCGAACAGTTTCTTAAACTCGGCGACCGCCGCGGCATGCTTGCCGTTTTGATCGAGCGGCTCGAACGTGTAGCCGTAGATCAGCGTTCGCTCGGGCGTGCGGCCGTGCGGCGACGGGTTTTCCCTCTTGAGATAGTCGAGCAGGTCGTAGAGCACTTGATCCTGTGTTCGCAAGCGGCGGGAGTAGCGCGTGTCGGCATCGGCGGCCAGCGTCAGATCGCCTTCGCCGGTGAACGTGGCCAGCGATTCAATCTTGCCCGCGGCGCTCTTCACGCCGAACTCCGCTTTGTACTTGCCGTTACCGGTCCAGAACCATTGGCCGTTAGCGAGCGAATCCATCACGCTGCCGACTTCGACCCAATCGCTGGTCTTGCCCGGTTCGACGGCGATCGTCGGCACTTTCCAATTGCGAATGTGAACCCAGTAGGGCGAATGCTGTTGCCAGTTGCCGCCGCCTTGTGCTCCCTTACCGGTAAACGTCAGCGGCTGGCCGCCCTGGTTCGTAACTCGCACGAACACGTCGCCGGATTGCGTGAGCATGCCGTCCAACGGCAAATAGTTTTCCTTCTCGATCCGCATGTTCACCTGGTCGACGTCGGTGGTCAGCATCACCAGGTCGACGTTGCGGCGCGCGGCCGGTTCTGGCTGCTTTCCAGCGATCAGCCGAATCGTCGCGCGGCCGGGGGCGAGCGTGGCGAAAGCATCGTGCCCTTCCCAGACGACGTTCTCGACCGCGCCCCAGCTCCAGCCGACCTCGGTCTTCAGCTTCTCCCGAAAGGCCCAGATCTTCAGGTTGTTGCGAGCGCCGTACAGCCGGTCGAGCACCTTCTTCCCCGCTTGCTCGACCTGCACGCGGAATTGCGTTTCGAAGCGATAGGCCGCTTCGTACCGCACGAGCACCAGATACTTGCCCGCCTCTTTCACGTCCACGTTGATCGTGGCGATCGTCTCGTCGCACTGTTCGGGCGCACCCAGAAACGCTTTGCGGCTGAGGAACGAGTTGGCGAACGTCGCGGCGTAGTAGTTCTCGCCGAATCGTTTTGCCTGCCAGTCGGCAGCCCCGGCCTGTGCGGGCGCCTGAACCTGAAACTCTTCCGCTTCACACACGTAAATCCCATCCGGCTGGACGCTCACTGCCGCCCGCGCCTTGCCCAACGCCTGAGCCGCCGCGGGCGTGTTCACTTCAGCGGCTGATGCAGAATGAATGACTAGCAGTGACAAAAAACAAGCGGCGCCGATTCGCGCGGTGAAGTACGTCATGCGTGGATCTCCAAAGTTGTTCGGTACAGTCGCCATCAAAGGTTGTTGATGTATAATCTAACCACTGAGGACGACGACCGAAAGCTACTGCAACCCTGCAAACTCTGAGCGAGGAGTGAAACATGAATCGACGACCGCGACTGCAATCGAATCGGACTGCAAAAGTAGAGGGCTTCTCGGTATCCGGAGTAGCCGAAGTCGTGAGACTTCGGTTGTCGAGCGGCACACCAAGAATTCGAACTCTTAGGCAAGTCCCGGATAAGGACGTACCAATCAGCGTAGCCGAAGTCGCCAGACTTTGGCCGATCCTCCAAAGACTGACGACTTCGGCTACGGGTAGATTAATAAGCCGGACTTGCCTTACGAGTTCGGCTACGACGGTGGACGGCAGACCGTTTTCCCTCCTGTTCGCGGCCTGTTGTCTTTTGATGATCGCGTTTTGCAGCCGCGCTGGCGCCGGCGCAGAGCAAGCGGCCACAGCCCGCACGTTAAAAGCCGGCGCGGCGGCCAGCAACATTACGCCGCCGCTGGGCCAGCCGATTGTGGGCGGTTGGGTGCCGCAGCCGTGCTCGCACATTCACGACGAACTGCATGCCCGCTGCCTCGTGTTGGACGACGGCCACGCGCGGCTGGTGATCGTCGTGTGCGACAACGTCGGCATTCCGCGCGACGTGTTCGATGCGGCGAAGAAACTGATCGAAGAGGAAACGAAACTGCCCTCGTCGCACGTGTTGATGTCGGCCACGCACACGCATTCGGCCACGACGGCCCGTTCGTCGAATCGACTGGTGCCGGCGGACGAGTTCACCGACTATCAGCGCTTCCTGATCCGCCGCATCGCGGACGGCGTGCGGCGAGCGATGCACAACCTCCAGCCCGCGCGGATCGGTTGGGGTGCGGTGGACGTGCCGACGCAGGTGTTCAACCGCCGCTGGCACATGGGACCGGGATCGGAAGAGGAACTGCGAAATCCGTTCGGCGGCATCGACCAGGTGCGCATGAACCCGCCGCGAGGTTCACTTGCGCTGCTGCGTCCCGCCGGCCCGGTCGACCCGCAGGTGTCGTTCGTC
>JBGTKH010000292.1:0-18306 GCA_041744735.1 Pirellulaceae bacterium
CGTCATCCGAGTTGACTTGATGCATCACGCGCTCTCCAATAAAGGTCCCTCCCGACACGAAAACGGAAAGCACTACCTCTACCAAAGTTCGCGTTGCCGCGCTAGCCTAGATTGCCCAAAGTGCGCGTTGGCCGTGGCGAAGCAGATCCTCGGCTTTGTCCAAGTCGCGCCACGAGGGTTGCCGCTCACCGCCGTCGCACTGCGCGATCTCATCACGCGGCAGGCGGGCTCGATCGGCGCTGCCGTCGATTGTGTGGTGGACATCGGCAACAGCGGTCAGCAGATGCGTCTGAGCCGTTTCGATGTCAGCAATTCGTTTGGCTCGAACGGCAGCGACCCCATCATCGTCGCTGCGGGCCGCGGTAATGTGCTGCTGCCCAAAGACGGATCATGGAGCATGGTGAAGCATGAGCACGGTACCGGCCAAGTCAGTCCCGTGCCACAGGAGTTGAGCGTACCGCTGATCCGCATTGGCAAGTTGGTCAAGCAGGCGGACAAACTGGTTTTGGACAAAGACCCAGCGAATGAACTGCTGCGCATCGCCAATCCAACCGAGTTGCTGCGGGCAGCGGTGGCGAACACGCTCAACTATGGTTTCTTGCAAACCACCGACACGCAAAAGGCGCTGTTTCTCACGCCCGCCTTTAAACAAGTCCGGCTTATTAATGTACCCGTAGCCGAAGTCGCCAGACTTTGGAGGATCGGCCAAACTCTGGCGAGTTCGGCTACGCTGATTGGTACGTCTTTATCCGGGACTTGCCTAAACAAGGCTTGAACAAGCTGCTCAGCAAGACGCCGCCGCTGTTTGCCGACGGCTTTCGCATCTGCAGTTCAAAGGCGATCTTCCCCAACGTGGGCGACGCGGCGGCCAACTTCGGCGACGCAATCTCCCTGGTGAAGAACGGCAATGAGTTTGTAAAGAGCGCGCTGACCGACGGCGGTCAGCAAGTGTGGGAAGTGATGCAGATCAACGACACGGTCGGCGCCGCCGTGCAGCAAGGCTACAAGCTGCTTAAGAAAGTTCCAGAGTTCGAATTGCCCCCTACTCCGATGACGCTCATCGACCTGGGCGGCGCCTTCAAGATTTACCTCGAATACAAGGCGGACAAGATTCAGAAACCGGCCAGCCAGGGCGGCGGCACCAAGAGCGCGACCGGCGCGCTCGATTTCGACGTGAACTCCTTTGCGAACAACGTCGCCGACCAATGGAAGAGCCGGATGAGCAACCTGGGTGTCGTGATCGATCTCGGTCCGATCAAACGCCTGATGACCATCAAAGGTAACTGGGACGCCAAAAAAGGCGCGGCAGCTCAGTACGGGGGCAGCACCATCGATCCGGATTTCCCCGCTCCGCAAATCGAATTCGCTTCCGAGCTGAAACCCGTCATCGAGATCCTGCAAATCCTGCAGGATCTGCAGGGCGAGAACTATAAGGACGCTTTCCAACGCGGCTTGAAGCTGGCGATGAGCAATAAAGCGGGCAGTTGGGAATACAAGCTGGAAGCGTCCAAGGAAATCCCCGTCATCCGCTTTCCGATGCCTGCGTTCCTGTATAACGACCCCAACGCGCCGCTGAAACTGGAGGCGGGCTTGCGGCTAGGCGCGTACTTCAATGCCGCTCTGAAGGTCACCACCGACGAAAATCAGTTGCTGCCGACGGCCGGTGCATTCGTCGGATTCTACGGCCGCATGTCGGTGATGTGCGTGTCGCTCTCCGTTGCGACGGTCTATGCCATCGGCCAAGTCAACTTGGACATTGCCGCGGACACGAAGGTTGGTCCCTCGCTGAAGATGAAGTTCGGCTTCGGCGCGCAGATCGTCGTGGGTCTGCCGGTGGTGGGCAACGTGAGCGTGCTCTACGTAGTCGGCGTGGAGATTTACACGGACTCGGCCACCGTGATGGTGTCGGCCTTCCTGTTATTCCAAGGTCATGCCGAATTGCTCGCCGGCTTGGTTGCCGTGACGATCACGATTGAAGCGAAGGGCACAGTCGCCCGGATCGAGCCTCCGGCGCCCGCTGAAGGACGCACCGATCTGGCGGCGCAGGTCACCTTCGGATTGGACATCAGCATTTTCCTGATCATCAACATCAGTTTCAGCACCTCCTGGCAGGAGCAACGGCAGATCGCGTGACAACACTCGCTCAACGAACGGTTGTGGAGAACTTTTAGATCATGAAACCCAACAGACGATTCTCACTACTCGCTTTTCCTCAGTTCTTCGACGGCAACACGTTGACACTGAACATCGTGATGCTGCCGCGCAACCAGAACCCGCTCCAAGCTGCTATCGAGCAGCATCCGACGATACCCGATGCAGTCGCCTTCGCCGACGCGCAGCTTGCCTTCGAAGCGCATATTGTCAGCAGTCTTGCCGGGTTTCCCAACAACCATTCGGCGAGCGCCGTGGTGGGACTGCCGGTTGCGCAACCGAACAATGCCCGTTCCCTTTTCGAGGCGCTGGCGAACCAGTTCCAGATCACCAATCCCGATGCGGAAAACACCAATGCGAACGTCAACCACCCGCTGAACGACCAGCCGCCAAAAGCGAAGGCCGGTTTTCCCGTGCGCAAATACTTGCCCTTCAGCTACCGCCATGCGTTCAACTTCACGGTGCCCCGAACGAAGGCTGCGGTTACCAACGACAGTTACCTCTGTGCGATTCGTGACGCGAAGAAAGTCCCCGGCTTCCAGCGCAGTCCCGATGACATCAGTTGGGGAAGGGTGTTTGCCTTCGCCCTTCGGCAACCCTTGTTGGCGAGAGAGTTGGGAATGATCTACTCCTCATCATTCCAAGTGGATGCTGCTCATTTTCCGCAGGGCGGCTGGCTGTTTGTGGATTTGGCGAACGCCAGCCACTTCGTGGCTCAACAGCAGATGGACGATACATTCATCTGGAAATACGCCGCCCGCATCCCTGCTCTTACGCCGGGAACGCCCCGTCCGCTATTCGCGCCGCTGCTGTTTCCGGTGCGTTTCAAAGCCAACCCCGGCGACCCCGATCCGTTGCCCGATGGCAATTTTGACCAGTTGCAAATCGAGGCGGCTCAGTACGACGATGGCTTTGCCAAGATCGTCCATGCCACACAACCTCGCAGCCGACATCTGCTCGTAGAGGAGAATGACGGCGCGCATCCCGTCAAAGATGTCGGCATCCGTCTGGGCTGGGATGACGAACAGATTCTAATCTGGTACCTGCGGCAGTTGACAGTGGACGCCTCGGTTTCCGCATCGGACAAGCGATTGGATGCGCCGCTGGGCGTGTTCGGTTACGCCATCGACGTCCGCGAAACCGCCGCGCCGGAAAACGCCTGGGAAACTTTGAACGAGGTCAGCAGCCGGGCACCGCTGTCCGTGCCGAACCCGCCCGGCGACGCGCTGGTGGTAGGTGAGTTTGCGGGAGAATTGCCCTTCCAGGTTTATCCCGTGCAGTTGGACGGCAACCAAGCTGGTGATTATTGGCTGCCCATGTACTTCGCCAACTGGACCGGCCACAGCATGATACTTCCCGACGCGGATGCAGCGAGCGTGTACCAGACGACAGCCAATGACGTCGAGCCTGACCCGGAAGATGCCGTCAACAAGACCGGCACGGGTGTGAGCGGGCCGGCGCAAAACAAGTTGAACCAAGTCTATGCGGCGCGGCCGGTCAACACGAACCTCCGTTACGGCGGTCAATATGATTTTCGCGTGCGCTTGCGCGACATGAGCGGCGGGGGCGCTGCGCCTGACGCGACACCCGTATTGGAAAGCCCCGCCTCGACTGCCAGGACGCGTTTCAAACGATATGTCGCGCCCCAGCAACCCCGCCTCGAGGACCTGCCCGTAAACTCCGATGCGCCGGGCGACCCGGACAGCCTTTCCATCAACCGCCCGCTGTTAGGCTACCCGGCAGCCGTCTACACGCGCAAGTACGCCGACCCCGTTGCACGCTTAACGGTTGCTTCGCAGAACATGGCAGGGGTGGAGGCCTTCGGCATTCCCGACCCGGACGTGAACCGGATCGAGGTCACGGTCGAAGTGGAAACCTTGAAGTTAGACAACCTGTCGAGCGTTTCGGGGAAGGACAACTACGTGCATCTGTATACGACCGAGCGATTTTTTCCGCCGGTCAACGATGAGAATGATTACGCCGCGGCGCTACAGATTCCCCTCAATTACCGAGATGTGAAGGTCTTGCACACGGGAGACGAACTGAACCTGCAAGCCGACTTCGGTCTGAATGACGACATCGATAACCTCGCCGAAATCGTCTTGCCCACCGCCCGCACCGTGCGACTCACGCTGCGGGCAGTCTGCGAGGACAAGGACAACAACGAGAACTACTACGGCAACCTGGACGATGCCAACCACGACCGAGACACCCGTTTCGGCCACATGGTGCATGTAATGCTGTATCGAGCGTCCAGCAACGAGACTGATCTGTTCGTGGACACGGGGCCGGCGCAGCGCCTACAGGGGATCTTTTTGCAGCCCGACGAGCCTGCGGTTATCGACGGCAAATTCACGACGTTTCTGTTCGGCAAGGAGGTACAGAGACCGCCCGACATGGTCCAGCGCCTGGCCAAACAGCTTGACTTGGAAAACATCGGACTGACGCTCGTTGCACCCAAAGGCGAGCGGGTGCAATTCGGCTGTTCCAGCCGCATCCGGCATACGTTGTCGCCGGACAACTCTTCATTGACGTTTTCATCAAAAGCCGACCTGGCGAACCACTGGCTGTGCTGCATCCAGCTCACCGTTGACCGGGACTGGATGTGGAATGCCGTGGAAGACCGCGCCTTTGTCATCCAGCGGACCGTGCGATTCACCAATGATAATCCGGCCACGGAGACCGAAGTAAAAACGGTCGGCGACATCGAGGTCCGGCGTTCGGCGTCGTTCGAGTCCCTGCACGATCCGCGGCGCAACTACACGCGGCTGGTGTTCATCGACGCCGTCGAGCCGAAAAACGAACGGATGCAGCCGCCTCCCCACCAGCAACAGCCGCGTTTCCCCGACACCATCGAAGTTGGCTACACGATCACGACCCAGTTCCAACCAGATCACGCCGCCCAGCGGGACGATCCGGAACAAACTGCGATTCGCCTGCCCATCACTACGCCGCCGGCGCAGGTTCCGAAAATCGCCTCGGCGGGTATCGCTCTCTCGCCCTACCGGCGCAACGAAAGATATTCGGCCACCGAGCCTCGCCAACGCTATCTGTGGGTGGAGTTTGAAGAGCCGGTGCGCGACCCCAACGACGCGTACTTCGCCCGCCTGTTGGCGTATGCTCCCGACCAACTCATCAGCAATAACAACCCCGAATTGTTGGCGGCGCCGCGGGAGCCTTCGCTGCCCATCGACACCGAGCAACTCAGGATCGTCATCCCCGGCGCAACGAACGACTTGGCGGGCCTGAACGCGATGCAAACGATGACTAAAGCGAATGACAGCGACCGCCACTACCTGCTACCCTTGCCGCCCGGCTTGCACGCCGACGCCGACGAGCTGTTCGGCTTTTTCACTTATGAATTCCGCGTCGGCCACTTCCGCAATCGAGACACGCAGGAGATGGTCTGGTGTACGGCCCAGGGCAGGTTCGGGCGTCGTCTGCGAGCCACGGGAATCCAACATCCGGCGCCCACGCTTACCTGCGCCGTCAATCGAGACGAAAAGAAGTTGTGGGTCGCCGCCCCGTACGCCGTCGCCGTTTTCGACGGTAAGAACGTGACCGCCGATCCGCCGCGCACGCAGCTTTGGTGCCTGTTGTACGCGCAGGTGCGGCAGGCGGATAACCTCGATTTCCGCAACATCCTGCTCGACGACAAACAGCTCGACTGGCGCGTCCAAATCGAAGACGATCCGCAGGTGAACCCGCTCTTGAAATACACGGACGCGCAGTTGAAGACATTGAAATATATCACGATCAAGAACTTCAAGGACGAAGTGAGTTACGCCAACCTCAGCAAGGTCTACAAGCTGGCGGAGACCGATAAGACAAGCAAAGACGCCACCAAGTACGGCACGGTGGTCTGGAGCAACTCCGAAGTCAGCCAATGGTTGTCGCTGCAAGGTCTGCCCGAAGATGCGCCGCTGAGCGTGCTGGTCGTGGAGATCCTGCCCACGATCACCAACATTTTCGAGCACGTAAGTGGACTCCACAAACCGCAGGTCAACCAGAGTCTCGCAGCGGTCATGGTGCAACCGGACGCGCCGTCAGCGGGCATGGCCTCAGAGCGAATGCAACAACTGCAGCAGCAAAGGGATGTACACACACCCAGCCCGCTAAGTGACGAATTGGGGCATCACCGCATCATGCGCACATCGCCTCTGACGGAGGTCCCATTTGTGTGTTGCCCGACGTGTTAAGCGGCGCCGTGCAAGCGGTGGACCGCGCGAAACTCCGCAAGCGGTTAATTGCGGACAATCAAGTGCTCGGGCTGACGCCCACAAGCAGATGAATACCGAACCGCCTTGCGACGCGCAGCGAACGATTGGCGCGTTGCATTACGGCTGCGGCGGGGCTAGAATTCCGAGCAGTTGATTAAATCTGCTGCGAGCGCGAGGCATGTCATGTTGGACGAAGAATTGAATGTGCCGCCAACGATTTACAACGACGACACGCTTCTCGCCCGACTGCGTACGATTCACTTAACCGAACGCGCGGAATCGGTACGAGCGAAGCTGGAAGAGATTGACGATGTCGGCGAACGATTGCACCGCTGGGCCGAAATGTTGCAGATTGACTTTCGTGCGATACTCAAGCTACTTCGATCGGCCATTAGAGAAATGGAGCTGCTCCATGCCGCGAATTGGGTCGAAACGTCAGTCGCCCATCTTGCCCACCAATACGCGTATGACTTTGACGAGTTGCGCAGTGCTTTGCAGCGTGCCGCAAGCGTCGACGGCGCAGCGCCGGAATTGCTATTCGACCGCATTGTCCACGACGCGCGCGATGCGGATGCGTCGCTTTTGAATTTCCTCGCGCGCCGCTTGGCCGCGTAAGTTTTGTCGACCGACTAGTCACTTTCGTTCCGGCGCGGCGCAGAAACTCATGGCAATCACGCCACCTCGACCAACATCGATCGCGTCGATTGGAGCGCTGCCAATCAATTACATTACCGCAATGAATCCATTTGTTCCCAATAAGCTGCCGCTCGACTGCCTCGACTGGACGAAGTTCATTCGTTTGATCGGTCAGGCGAATGCCGAGCTTGCGCGGTATGACGGGATTCTGCAGGGGATCGTGAATCCGCAAGTGTTGCTGTCTCCGCTCACGACGCAGGAAGCCGTCCTGTCGTCGAAGATCGAAGGTACGCAGACGTCGTTGGAAGAGGTCCTCGAATACGAAGCCGCGCAGGAAGCGGCGCCGGACCGCACGGAAGACATTCATGAAGTGCTTAACTATCGCCGAGCGATGCGCGATGCGGTCAAGTATCTGGAGCGACGTCCGGTCTGTTTGGACCTTTTGAAAGGTATCCATCGCACGCTGATGGAAGGTGTGCGCGGACAGGAGAAAGGCCGCGGGCAGTTTCGCAAAATTCAGAATTGGATCGGCCGGCCGGACAGCACGCTGGACACCGCCAAATTCGTCCCACCCGATCCGGTGACGATGATGGAGTCGCTTTCCGATTGGGAAAAGTACCTTCACCACGACGAGCAGGACCGGCTGGTGCAATTGGCCGTGATTCACGGCCAATTCGAGATCATCCATCCCTTCGGCGACGGCAACGGCCGCGTGGGGCGAATGATCATTCCGCTGGTGCTGTTCGGTTACGACATGCTCAGCAGCCCGATGTTTTACCTGAGTGCGTACTTGGAGCGGCATCGCGAAACGTACTACGACCGCTTGTTCGGGATCACCGCTGCTGGTCGATGGGACCAGTGGGTACTGTTTTTCCTCACCGCTATTTGCGAGCAGGCTCGCGAGAACGGTGCGAAGGCGAAAGCAATCCTGGATTTATACAACCGGATGAAAACCGAGTTGCCCCACCTTGTGGCAACGCAGTTTTCAGTGCAAACGCTCGACGCCTTGTTTGATCGGCCGATATTTCGGCCTGCCGACTTCGTCGAACGATCCGGGATTTCCAAGCGCACTTCGATGCGAATCCTGAGTGCGTTGGAGCAGAGTGGAGTTCTGTCCACCGTACATGAACAACGCGGTCGAAAGCCGGCGGTGCTGGCGTTTGGGGAATTGATTGCGATTGCGGAGGGAAGAAACGTTGTGTGACATCGGTGGCACACAAACCCACGTTGTGTGCCAAAATCATGGTTTCGTGGCACACAAATCCGATTTGCGTGCCATTCGTGGCACACAATGAATCGTCGTGGACAAGGGAAAGGCTCACGGCTTCAAGCACATTCCCGAACCGCTTCCGGTCGGCTATGGCGCGATCGTGCCGCGCGCGCGAGCAAGTGCGAAAACCTATACGCGACCCTTGTCATTTCCGCCAGCCACGTTTGCTTCGGCTCGACGCGGATGACGCCGCAGCTAATGATCTTTTCCCAATCTGCCGCCACCGCCGCCTGTTTGGCGATCGACGACGGCGTCCCAGTGCAAGCGGTGGACCGCGTGAAACTCCGCACGCGGCTAATAGTTCCGCGAAAGTCTTCCGTGCGCGTGGCCGCTCAGCTAGTCCAGTCTTCGACAACGAGTCCCGGCACGCGCTCGAAGTCGTGGAGATTTCGACTTAGCAACGTTGATCGGGTGGCCAGAGTAATCGAGGCAATTCGCAGGTCCATTGTGCCGACGCGGATTTTTTGACGCCGAAGCCGTTTGAAGTCGTTTTGGGCTGCGGCATCGAATGGGAGAATATTGAGGTGACAAAAATCGCGAAGCATGGACTGCAGTTCCCGGTACGCCAGCAGTAGCCGTTCGTCGGTGCGGGCCTTGTGTAAGGCCGCCAGCCACCCGCGCATCTGCTCCTGCCGCTGGAGAATCGACAACATGTCGGAATCCAGAATCACCGCCATCACGGATCACTCCTGAGATTCCGCTCGTTGTTCGGCCGCCTCCGCGTATTCCTCGCGCCGCAACCGCCCCATTTCGCGCACTACGCCTTCAAAAGTCTTGCTGCCTTCGTGGTTGCCGATGATCGCGCGCCATCCTTTGCCGGTCCCACTGCGAAAGTCGGCTTTCATCTGCTCGAATTCAGTTTCGAGTTTTGCCAGACGCTGCTCGAGTTGTTTCGTGCTCATGGCGACTTTCTCGTTCGCGAGAGTTGTTTTGACACGACGCGGAAACAAACATCAACGCCACCACCGCGGCCAGCGATGCGAAATCTTCCGCACCCCTAAGGTTAGAGCCAACGGCAAGAAGATCAAGCCTTGTAACAGCGAGTTCGTCGTAAAGATCGCGGTGCACGGCAGAACCAGCATCAACGTGCCGGAAAAGTAGGATTCCTGAAAAGTCTGACCGGCTTGCCCGGCAGGCGAGAGGTTCAACGAGCGTTGTAGGGGGGCAGCGGGCTGCCGAGCAACTCGGTCTGCCCAAATCTCGCCTGCTGTCGTAGAATCAACCGGCTACAACGTCTAGTTTTCGTTTCCAAGGTATGTGTATTCTCCACCGTATTGGTCAAAACCGATTTGCAGCTCGACGCCATACCAGTACATCCGGCGAATCGCTGATTCGAATTCGCTCAGAAACTCGCTCCAGACATCCTCGATGTAATTGAGCGATCCCGCAAAGTGAATCAGTTGCGTGCGAAAGCTGACGGGTGGCTCAACGATCGCGAACAATTCACGTCGGATCAGATGTCCTGGCCCACTGGGAAGTGACTCGATCACGACCCCGCGAATTGTTGCCGAGTTAATCGGATCCAACTAGCTCTGAAATTACGTGTACGTTGGACGGCGACTTCGCACATGTGCAAAGGTCGCTTGGCTCGAGCGGTTTGCCATCGGGCACGAGCGGATCGGGCACCGCTCCGGTGCGTTCACCGCAGCGCTGGCGCCATTTTTTGAAGCGGCGCTGCTGAAAGATCTCGAACTCCTGAAACTGCTCCGGTCGGAAGACCAAAACGCGCGTTTCACGTTTCGCCGCCTCGGCCACGACGGCTCGCAGGTGAATCTCCAGTAATTCGCCGAGCGGGCGTTTCCCCTCCAGCGTGAAACGCAACAGGTCTTCGTCCGCCAATTTGCCCTTGAACTCGCACGGCTGCACGCCGGCCGTCACGACCAACGTGCCGTCCTCCAAGATGGACGCAAAGTCCGGCAAACAGTCATCCAATAGCGCCGTCACACTTCCCATCACCGCACCGCCGCACCCGGTGAAGTACCGGTTGTACACCGGAAGCGGATCGAACTTGTTTTGAAAGTCGCCAAGCAAATCGAAGCCTAGCCCCAGGAACTCGCGGGTCCAGCGGTCAAACCCGTTTCGATAGCTCCTTTCCAGTTGAAAGAAACTGATCGGCTTGAATTGAGCTTCGCGGTATTGCTTGCCGACACGCCTGATCCGCCGGTTTGTGACCATCGAGCGGACGCATACGACAACTTCGTATCCGATCCAGGGCAGCGCCAAGGGCAGCCAGATTGGCGTTAGCACGACCGCCAGCGCCAGCAGCGCCGTCCATTGAGCCGGGTACCGTGCAGCAAGCTCAGCGGCCCGCTCATGCTCACAATGTCGTGTGTCCCACGCAATCGCCAGCCCGACGAGCCAAGACAAGACGAGATAGCCGCCTAACCAGATCATCAAACGTCTCCCCAAAGCTGACAAGGCCTAATCTTTTCGTGGCCAAAAGTAGAGGACGAGAAAGGCAACGACCAACACAACAGCCATGGCCACGTTGCAGCCCATCTCTCTGTGTGTCGCTTTCACTCCGAGAGTCTCTTGTACTGCATCAGCAGCAACGAAAACCACAATCTCCAACAAGGTCGCGCAGAGCGCGGCAATGGTCGTCCCGTCACTCGAACTGGTTCGTCGCTTCGACATTCTCAAAGGGCCTTTCAACGCCCGGGGGGCGACGCCGGATTGATCTGTCGCTCGTAACATAAGCGATTTCGCCCCGAGTTTTTTGCGGCCAGTGTCTGGGCACTGGCGCGTTCGAGCAAGGCGAGTGGATGATCATCTGGCCGGTCATTCGCAGCGACACCGATACTCAACGTCACGGGCACCGGCATGCCTGCGGTCGAAACAAGCTGCGTCGCAGCCATGTTAGCCCGCAATCGCTCCAACACGATGCAAGCCTCCTGTGGGTGTGTGCCAGGCATGACAATGCAGAATTCTTCACCGCCGTAACGTCCAACCCAATCGGTCGAGCGCAGATTCTCGCGGATCACGTGGCTGAGCTCGCGTAGGATCTTGTCGCCGGTCGGCCAGCCATGCACCTTGTTGATTTGCCCAAAGTGGTCAACATCGATCAGCGCGACCGTCAGTTGGCCATCACGCCCGGCGAACTGTTTGAGTTCGGCTGACATCCGCCGGTCGAAATACCGGCGTGTGTAGAACTGCGTCAGGGCGTCGGTTTCCGCTTCAGTGCGAACGTCTCGCAAAAGTCGCTTACTTCGCAGCGTAATGAAATTGGCGACCCTCTCCGCGAGAACGCGCGCCCGGGTCTGCAGCCCCTCGTCGCAAAGCATCACTGCAAATTCTTCACCGCCGAATCGTGCAGCTATTTGGCCTCGATCACACATGCTTCGCAGCATCTCGCCGCAGTGTTGCAGGACCTGACCGCCGGCGGCATGGCCGTAGCGATCGTTGACCGCCTTGAAATGATCCAGGTCAGCAAGAATCAGCGACACCGGGCTCTGTCGGGCGGCTTGCATTGAGTGCCGCTCCAACACGCTTGTGAAATAGGTTCGATTCGCCAACCCGGTGAGTGCGTCGAGCCACTCGCGGCGTGTTTCAATAAGGCGTTGGATGCGCCGTAAAATCAAGGACGGTGGATCGGTTGTCTGACAGATGTCGTCCTGATTGCGCAGCCAAGTGAGGGCCGCCGTCAGTTCGTCCGGCCGGACAATCAGCAAGACCGGCACAGCCAGATCATGATAGACGAATCGGAGGCGGTCGAGCGACAGGGTATCGGATTCGAGAACGATCACGTCCGCATTGGCTACGTGCAACTCGTCCAGTCCGCAAATCTGGACGTTTCCAAACCTGCGGGCAGTGCCGGAAGCGCTTTCGGCGCACCACACGGCGTTGTCGGGCAAGGCATGCACGGACTCTGGGATTAGCGGTATCATGGAACGGCAGCGCGGACGATGGAGGCAAGACTATCAATCTTAGCTTACCCCACGAATGATTTCGCACAGGCCCGTCAGATCGGCCTGACGTGCACAATTGCTTCGCCTTTGAGGCCACGATGAACAAACAGGTAACACCGTCAGTGGCGCGACTAATCGTTGTAATGGTTGGAATTACCTTGGCCGTCATTGCGTATCTGCGGGGCAATTATCTGCTTGGGTTCAATTATGGACTGGCCTACGCCTTCATCGCCGTTGGACTTGTGTGGATGTCGATGGGATCGTTTGCGTTTGCGAAGAAGCCTTCATGGGTGCGCGCCGTAGCCATCGGCGTACTGTCGATCCCGATCGGATACGTCATGGCCTTCCCCGCCTCGATCAACCGTGATATCCAAGTCTTTATCGACAAGCAGGCGGACGACAGAACGGCACGCGCTGAACTGCGGAATGTTTTCGCGAGCGACGCGGCTTTTGCTAATCTTTCCATTTCGACGGTCCACTTGAAGGTGGTCAATGTGACGATTTCCGGCTCATTTCCCGACCGCGCCGCCCTTGACCGGTTGAGAAACCGAATCGCGACTGAATGTCCCACCGCGCAGCGCTGTCCGCTACACTGGAAAATCACGCTCCGCGCGACTCATGAGAGCATGGTCGGCCTTGACGGCGAACTATTTGCTTCCCGCGAATAGACGTCGTCGCGCGGAACGTTAACCAACGGAGGAACCTTCGTCATGCTTGTTGCTCACTCAAAGCGTCGCCGCCCGAAGAAGACGAATCCTGCCGTCGCCGAAGTGGTGCGCGGCGTGTCGGCGGAGAAACTTCGTGCCTATGTGGACTTGCTGGCGTTTCCTCGGCATTATGTTGCTGAGAGAAAGGCCAACGTTCACGCCCGGGATCTCCTCGTCAGGATGCTCGAAAGCTTTGGCTACTCGCCGCTTTTGCAGGGCAGCTACGACAATATCGTGGCCACATCCGGCGGTGCTGACGATGGCCCATTTCTTCTGCTCGGGGCGCACTACGATTCGGTGCCGGGCACCCCTGGAGCCGATGACAATGGCAGTGCCGTCGCGGTTTGTTTGGAATGTGCGCGGCTGCTGAAACTGCACCAGGTCGGCTCGACAATGATTGTTTTCTTCAACCGGGAAGAAGACGGGTTGTTGGGAAGCCGCGAATTTGTCGCTCACTTGGTCGGCCAAACCGCGTGGACGATCGAGGAAGCGCACGTGTTCGAGATGGTAGGCTATTGTGATCGCAACCCCGCTTCGCAACGCATGCCGCCGGGACTGCCGCGCGTGGCGGCGCCCGATGTCGGCGATTTCCTCGCACTGCTGGCCAACCGCCATTCCAACGCCGTTGCCGAGCGATTGCTCGCGCTCGCAGCGACCTACGTTCCGCAGTTTCCCGTTTTCGCGCTGAAAATCTACCTGGGCATCGAACGATACTTCGGACACCTACTGCGCAGCGATCACGCGCCTTTCTGGGAAGCCGGTATCCCGTCGATCATGTGGACGGATACGTCGGAGTTCCGCAATCCACACTATCATCTCGCCTCCGACACGCCGGAAACGCTGGACTATGACTTTCTCACGAAGGTCACGCAACTGGTGCTGGCGCGCGCGGTTTCACGAGCATTGTGAGAGCAGAGGAAGATTCTTCTCCGCGCCTCTGCGAGAGATCTTGTATTGGTGTTCGTCAGTCCACGGGTCGTGCATGAAAACCCGTGGACTCTCGGGTCGATTATCTCTCCAATGCCGTCCGCGTTCTGGCGAACGCAGCTACATTTTGGTCCGCGTTCTGGCGAACGCAGCTACATTTTGGCGTGCAAGCCAGGCTACTCCTCGTTCCAAACGCGGGCCACGTCATTGGCGATGTCGGACAGCACTGTCTCCCAGTCCGGTTCCAGCGGGCCGGCGTCGTCGATGGTCGACGGGCGAGCGGCGCTGGTCTTGCGGGTGAATTGCCCAGCGAGTGCTGTGATCACTTTGTCGTTGGCCTGAGTGGTTGAAAGCGCTAGGCCGGCCGAAGTGAGCGGCGCCGGCTGGAGGCCGGCGGTTACCGCGGTCGAAGTCAACTGTGACGAGCCGTTGCTACTTGCAGCACTAGGAGCAGCAAAGCTGATGAAGCTGAACTGCGCCGATGGGGCTGTTGTGGCAGGCACGCTGGGGCTCGCCGTCGCTGTAGCTGTAGCCGAAGTCGTGAGACTTCGGTTGTGCGGGAACAGCGGAAGTCTCACGACTTCGGCTACGGGTAGTTCATTGCCCGCCGCGGCGCCTTCACCTTCGGCGCGTTCCACCTGCAAGTTGGACTGAGCCGCCGCCGCTGCGCCTTCTCCTTCAGCGCCGGAACCAGAGTTGCCGCGGCGCACGAACGAGATCAACTCGAAGATGTCGATGTTATTGATCTTGTTGTCGCCGTTGACGTCGTAGAAATTCACTGGACTGATCGTTCCCGTGAACGTCGCCAAGTCAATCTGTCCGTTTTGGCGGACGAAGCTGATCAACGTAAACACGTCCAGCGAATTGACCGAGCGGTTGTTATCGACGTCGTAACGATTGTCGGGGTTCGTGAAGCTGGTCGCGCCAATCACCGGCGGCGGAGGCGTGATCGTGGCGCCCTCGGTGACGATCGGCGGATCGAAGTTGCCCACGACCGGCAACGCAAACTCGTCGCCGTACAAGGCGTAGAGGTCCTTGCCGAACGGGACCGGGGTGAAGGCGATGGTACCGTTGGCGATCCGGCCAGTTCCCGCCGCGCCGCCCGTGACCAGCGACGCACCGCCGGAGACCAGCACGTACCACTCGGCCGCTTCGTTGGGCGTCACGCCGCTGCGGTCCGGCACCCACAGACCGATGTCCCAGTAACCGTCGCGGTCGAAGTCCGCCGAGAACGGCCGCTCGTTGGTGCCGATGAAGCCGAAGCGGAACGTGCGATCGATGGCACCCGTCAGGCCGCCGATGGAACTCAAGTCGAGCTCGAAGATATCGTCGTGCCATGTACCCAAGTCCGGGCTGCCATCGCGGTCGATGTCGCCGACAAACGGCAGGCCGCGCATGGCCGTGGTGAACGTCGCGTCCCCGCTGTCGATGCGGAAGTTGTGGTTGGTGTCCAGGTACCAACGCGCCGAGGTGGGTGTCTGCATGAACACGCCGACTTCGTGGCCGTTCGCCGCGTTGCCGTCAAAGTTGCCGGCCACGGGCAGGCCGTTGATATTCAACAACGTCAAACCGGGAGCGAGTGGCGCCAACGTTTCGGGCACTCCGTTATTATTCCCGTCCACCAGGAAGCGGAACGTCGTGCCGACTTTGCCGTAGGCCGCCAGTTTGTCGAAGCCGTCCGCCGGCAAGTCGTCGGCGTTGCCCAGGAGTCCGTCGGGTCCCGGATGGGCGAAGTTGCCCGCGAAGATGTCGTCGCTGGTGAAGCCCAGTACATAAGTGATGTCGCGATTCACAAAGTCCAGATTGGTCGGATCGAAGATGAAGTTGCCATTGGTATCGACCCACACGCTGCCCGCGGCCCAGGTGCCCAGTTCGGGCCGGCTGTCGATGGTGAAGCGGGCCACAAAATTGCCGCCCGGCACGCCGTCGCCGCTGGGGAACGTGGGCTGCTCCAGCGGCTCGCTGGCGTTGCTTTCGCCGTCTAGCCGATTGCCCGCCAGATCCCGCAATTCGTCCAGGATGGTCAACGTGAAGCGGTCGTCCGGCAGCGGCTGGCCGATGTCGTCCGTCGTGTTGAACATGCCGTCGGGACCGGCTTGGCGGAACACAAGCTCGACCGTGGCTGTCGCCGGCTGTCCAGCGACGGGAGGATTGTTGACCAGAATGATGGACAGAATCGGAATGATCCCGTTGGCATCGCCTTTCACCTGAAAGATGCCGGGCGTTACGGCGATCTCGGGCTTCAGGGCGTTGTACAGGAATGCCGCCACGCGCGGCGGCAGATCGCGGAAGCTGACCACCAGCGAGTTGACCAATGGCGAGGGCCCGTTGGTGGACGGCTTGGGATCGAACAGGTCGTACGGATTGTTGAAGTTGTTGACGAACACATTCGTGACTTGCGGACCTTGCGTGTCGAGGAAGATCTGCAGTTGCTGGACCACTTGGCCCGCGCTGGGGTTGAGATTCCCCGCCAGGTCCTCGGCCGTCACGAAGATCGTCCGCAGCCCGTCCAGCGGGAACGGCGCCGCGTTCAGATTCACATTCGACGTCGCCTCCCAATGTCCGTTGGGATATTGATTCGTGCCGTCAAACGGCTTGGCCACGTCAAAGCCAATCAGGATGTCGATGGCGGGATTGAAGATACCGTTGCCCGTCGGGAAGCCGGCTTCCGGTGCGTCCACGTACAGGCGGATCACTGCGTCGGCCTCGGCCGTGCCGAAGAACGTGGGCGTGGTGCTGCTGGTAATGCGGTCCACCAGCGTCGGCTGATTGAAGCCGACGCCCGTATCGCTGCCTGGGTGCAGGCCGTCGTTGGGATTGGATTGCAAGCCGAAGAACACCGGCGGCGGCTGCGTGTCGACGACGATCTCCAGCGACTCGGCGAAGTCCCCGAAGCCCTGGTTCTGCTGGGGCGTCGTCGGGTCCACCATTTCCACGCGGGCGGATATGAAGTAGCTGCCGTCCGGCGCAAGGAAGTCGTCCGCAAACGTGAACGTGAACGTGCCGGGAGTCGCCGTCACGGGTTGAGCGTAACCGGCCAGCACTGGCGAGTTCGTATTCGTTTCAGTCACAAACACGGCGACGCGGAAACCGGCTGTCGTGCCCGGCACATCGGTCAACGTGCTGGCGATGTGTGGAATCAGGATTTCCTCATCCGGCGCGGATCCCGGGGCAGAGCCGTTGAAAGGAATGTCGCTCAGATACACGCCCGCGGGGAAGCCGGCCGGATTGACCAGCACGTCGGGCACGCGAATCAGAATCGTGGGATCGTTGTCGAACGTGACGTTGTCGAACTGCGAGCGGCCCGTGTCGCTACTGACGCCTGCCGCCGTGGCGCCGGGAGCGCCGACGGTGGCATTGGTCGCCATGTTCACCGGGTTGTCAAGCAACTCGATGTCGAACGGCACCGGCGCGGCCGTGTTGTCGACCGTGATGTTATAGACGTTGATGGCGGTGCCGTTGCCCAGCACGCGCAAGAAGTACGTCTGCCCAGCTACGGCCGGAATGCGGACGCGCTCGTCGCTGGTGGCGTCGTTGGCGCCGAAGCCGGAGATCACGTTGCCCGCGGCGTCGGTGACTTGGATGTCCAAGTTGCCCGAGTTGGGCAAGCCGGGCCGGCCGCTGGCCAGCGTGGGAATCTGGCGGAAGTAAACCTGGAAGTCCAGCGTGCCGGTCACTTCGGCCACCACGCGGTACCAGTCTTCATCGGCTGGGAAGTTGAAGAACGGGTCTAGGCCAGGGTCGATCGTGGGATCGACGTTGATGGCGCTGTTGGCGCCCAGGAACGTGGCGGACGTGCGGCGGTCGTTGAACTCGAACGGATCGTGCTTGAACACGACCACGTCGCCGCCCGTGCCGGGAATCGGCTGTACGAACTCGATGCCCTCGAAAGTCATCTCCAGCGGTTCGGCGTTGCCGGGGCCGGTGGTGATCGAGCCGGCGTCGTCGGTCGGGCCTTGGCGATAGAGCAGCAGGTCGCCCGTGCCGTCGTCCACGACACCCAAACGGTCGCGCGTACTCGCCGCGCCGCCGATCACGTCCACGCGCAGGCTGTTGACAAACGCGTCGGTGCCCAAAGAATCGGCCCAGGTGACGCGGATCGTGTCGTCTCCAGCGCCGGCCTCGACGCGCACCGCCTCGACGGTCCGCACGCCGGCCACGGTGACCAGCGTGTCGTTTTCGGTCGTGACGTTGCCGAATTGGTCCGTCACTTGATGGAACAGGTTGGTGGCCGAGGTCTGGTTGATGCTGATGGCGTCGTTGCTGCTGGTACCGCGGACCAGGATCGTGTCCCAGTCCGGGCCGCCGTCGAACGTGTCGTTGCCGCCGTTGCCGATCATCGTGTCTTCGCCGGGACCGCCGATCAGGATCGCGTCGGCGGACAGGAAGTCGTCTCCCGCGCCGCCGTCGAGCGTGATCAGAATGGTCGACTCGACGCCCGCCGCGGCCTTAATGATGTCGTCGCCGTCGTTGCCCATCACGGTCAGACG
>JBGTKH010000293.1:0-8987 GCA_041744735.1 Pirellulaceae bacterium
CAATGTCCGCGCCGCCCGAGTTACCGGCATCTGCGATGCCTCCACCCGGCGTGATCGCCCTCACGATTCCCGCGGTCACCAGCCGGCTGATCTGAATGCCCCATTGCGCCTGCAACGTGATGTCTCCGCCCACCGCATCGACCGACGAACCGTCGAACATGGAAATGGCCAAGCCCGCATTGAGCGACACGGGGGCCATGCCGCTTTGCACGTTGATCCGTCCCGCCGCATCGAACGAGACTTGCCGCCCGGCTTCGACGACAATCGCCCCCCGGCCACTCATCACATTGCCACGGATACTCACATCGTCGCCCGCATCCAGCCGCACATTGCCGCCGATCGTTTGGACCGTGACTCCAACGTTCACGATTAAGTCGTCCCCAGCGCCAGGCGTGCCGCCAGCGGTCAGGGTCAAGTTACCGCTACTGCTCACGTCGTTGGCCACGGTCAGTGGACTGAGGTTGGTAATCATCACATCACCAGAACCGCTAACTCCCACCAAGCCGCAGACAGTCCCGATCGTCAGCAAGCCACCAACATTGTTGTTAATCTCAATGTTGCCCGACAGCGAGTTGCGGGCCGCCACCATGCTGACCTGGGTTTCCAGCGGGTCGCCACTGCCGATGCCACCCGTCGCCGTCAGCGCCAGGCTTGTGGCGACAATGTTATTGGACGCTGCATTGTTATCGCTGAATGTGCCGGCCGAGGTCAAACAAACGGTTGTTCCGGTCAGCACGTTAATCGCCGTTGCTGAGTCTTCCATAATCGTTACCGACCCAGTGGACGTGACAGTTAGCAAGCCAAAGTTCATCAAGTCGCCCGCCTGATCGCCCAGCGTGATCGACGTGCCGTTGAAGCTGGCGTTGCCCGTTACGCCCACGTTGGCCGCGGCGTCGTTGGTGATTGCGCCGGTCGATGAGAGCGCCAAACTGTTGGCCGTGCTAGAGCCTACCAGCAGCGTGCTGGAATTTTCGGCGATCATCACCGCGCCGCCCGAGTTGAACGTCAGTGACCCGAAGTTCAGCATGTCCCCCGCCGCGTTGTTCAACGTGATCGACGTGCCGTTGAAGTCGGCCAGATTCGTGACCATGATCGTCGCGCCCGCCGCGTCCGTGATCGCCCCCAAGGATCCCAGCACTAGGCTGCTGCCCATGTTGACGCCGTTAAGCTGCGTGCCGTCGTCCTCGGCGATACTGACCACGTCGGCCGCACTGAACGTCAGCGAGCCGAACAGCATCGAGTCGTTCATCTGGTTGCCTAGCGTGATCGATGTGCCGCTGAAGTTGGCGTTGGCGCTGACACTCATGGCAGCGCCGGCGCTATTGGTCAGTGCACCGCCCGCAGCGATCGTCGTGTTACCGTTGGCTACGGACAGCCCCAAGAAGTTTAGACCGTCCGTCTCGTCAATCTGCACGTCGCCGGCGCCGCTGTTGCCGAGCGTGGCGTTGACCACCATTGTGTCCAGATTGATGCCGGCCGTAGCCAAGGCATTCAACGTACCGGCCACTACGTCGACGGCTTCAGAGGAATTCGTGATCGCGCCTGAACCGGCGTTCAAAGTCACCGTGTTGGCCGCGCCTGCCGTCAGCGTGCCGTCGTTCAGATTAATCGCCTGGCTGGAAACGTTGATGTTGCCCGCGACGATTAAGTTGCCAGTGACGTTCACCACGTCGCTGTCATTGCCGGTGGCCACCGCGACGTTGGCGTTGCCGTGAGGCATGTTGCCGCCGCTGATCGTAACCATGTCGTTGCCGTCGCTGCCGCCGGTCACCGTGTCGATGTTTACGTTGGTGTTGTTGCGCAGATGCACGGACTCAAACGCCACGCCGCCGCTGGTGCCGGACACGACCAGCGAGGGCTGCATGCCGGTGGCACCGTCCAAACCGTTGGCGATCATGACCATGTCGTCGGCATTGGGGAAATTCACGTTGACCGTCTCCATGCCGATGATGTCCACCGGCTCCAGACCAGCGAACTCGATGGCCCCTGGCCCGCCCACGATCACCATTCCAGCGCCGGGCCTCGCGGGCGAAGGCAGATAGGTTGCGGTCTGCATAGGAGCGATCGCGGCGACTTGCAGCACATCGCCGTGGTTAGGATTAGCGCCGGCGGTAAGAGGTAAATCCTGCCCCTGCCCGTCGTAATACACGCCGCCCGATGGCAGCGGATTGCCGTTGACTTGGACGATCATCAAATCATCGCCGTCGCCGCCGAGGAAGATCAGGTTGAAAATGTCCATGGCCACGAACGCCGGCATACTGTTTAACTGCAACTGGACGTCGCCGCCGCCAATCGGAGTTATGATCAGCGTGTCCGGCCCGTTGGTGCCATTGATGACGAGGCTATCCGCTCGCGATTGGCTGTTCAGCACCACATCGTTCCCCACTCCGCCCATGCTGTTGCCGGCATAAGTGATGAACAGCGTGGCCCCGTCAACGTTTATCGGCGCGCCCTCAGGTAACCCGTTGAACGTGCCCATGACCGGATCCATGCCGTCGTTGTCGATAATGACGAAACTCTGTTGCGCACCGCCGCTGGGCGTGAACGCGCCGAGCAGACTCGCGTTGAGCATCGCGTCGTTGATGCTGACGTTGTCATTGACCCTCAACTGATCGTGGAAGCCCATGCCATTGCCCGGCGTCGGGCCGCCGATTTCGACAGCGAACTGCGAGCCGTTTTGGAGCAGGATGCTGCCTGTGCCTAGAACGCCCGGGCCAGCGACGCCGGGTGCCACCGTGCCGCCGTCCATCGCGTTCACAGTGCCGCCCACCGTGCCCGTGCCGCCCAACGTGGCGTTGACGTCGACTGTCACCGCACTGACCGCTGCCGTCGAACCGTTTACTAGCAACGTGCCGAGCATGACGGACGTGTTGCCTGTGTAAGAATTCGCGTCAGCCAGGACAAGCGTGCCGTCGTTTCCCTTCATAACGGAACCGGGGCCGTCAAGCGGGGTGGCGATGGTGTTGTTGCCGCCACCGATCTGGCTTAGTGTACCGCCACTCATGCCATCGTCGAGCGTGATCGAGGCTCCGCTGCCCACAGCATTCAGAAAGTAGCTGCCGGCGGCGTTGTTCAGCGACAACATGCCAACGGTAAAATTGCCGTTCACATTCACATTCCCCACGGCCGCGTCTGCGAAGATCGCGGCATCAGCCGGGGAATTTGGAATGCCCATGTTCAAATCCCAGTTGACCGGGTTATTCCAATTCCCATCGCCGGAGTCGTTGTCCCACGTGAAGTTGGTCAGCAGGTTGCGCGCTTCGAGCTGTTCAAAACGGAGTACAGCATGGCGTCGCCGGTGCGCCGTGCGCCGTTTGTGTACACATCGCCCGAATAGATTCCACAGCTTGTCGGACATGAGACGCGACGCTCTATGGACAAGAAATGTGTTTGGACATGTGAAGCAAGTTCGCAGCGGGCTTGCGCCCACAATCCCCAGCTTAATTCGCGCCGGAAAACTCAACTTAGATTAACACTCGGCCCACGTGAATACAAACAGAAATCCCGCCAAGAATCCGTTGGTCCTCGCAGGCGGTGCCCAAAATACCAGCCGGCTAATTGTACTTTCCCAATATTCCGATTTCACTGATCTTGCCGAATATTTCGTGCCGATTAAATCGAATGTGCCGAAATTACCGCGCCCGCGCGTGGACGGCGCTTGATCCGGGGGCCTCAAGTTGTGAGTGGACCAATGTTTAATCACGTGTCTAAAACTGTCGCGGGAATCGTGTTATTGGTTGCGATGGTGATCGTTAGTGTCAAATCTGCGGCCGGCCAAGAGGGCGACGAGTCGGATCTTGTCGTGCCCGCGCCGGTGTTCGATGTTGAGTTCACCGACTATGTGGACCTGGACGTGCTCATGGCTCAAGCACAGCCGCGGCCGCCCGGAGGTCAACCGCCGGCGGAATTGTCGGCGCGGCAACCAACGCCGACGCCTCGGCCGTCAACGTCGAGGCTGTCCAGCGTGCCGAACATGTTCGGCGACTTTTTCGGTGGCGGCGCTTCACAGGCGTTTTTCGCGCCGCCGCCGATTGTCTTTCGGCAGGTGGTCTCGGACGGGCCGTTTGATTTGTTTGTCACGAATCCCATTACGGGACCCGGTGCCTTTCTAAACCCGGCCGTGCCGATTTTTGTGAACAACGGACCGATGGGCGCGCGTGTGACGCAGAGCAATGGTGTCGGCGCCGACGTGAGCGGCGATGGTCAGCCGGATGTGTATCCGATCAGCGAACCGATCATCCCCGGCATCTCGCCACCGCAAATGCCGGGGCCAGGCGTGTTGGTGTACGACGGCGGCACGGCGGTGTTTGTCAACCAACAGGGACCGAACACGCAAGAAACGCCGGCCGACGGCGGCTTGAATCAAGGCGATGGCTGGAATCTGATCTTCCAACACACATTCTTTGGAGCCCCGCTGGTCGTGAACATTCCGCCGGGCGGTGGGGCGGCGATCCGCCGGATTAAGATCGCCGAGAACACCAGCCCGCAGCCGCGCTGCCGAGTGTTCTTCAACTACAACTTTTTCAACGACGTGATCGCCGGCATCGGCGACGTCAATCGTTACACGTTTGGCATCGAACATTGCATGGCGTGCCAAACACGTTCCATCGAGCTGCGCGTGCCGTTCGCCGCGACGCTGGCCGCCGATCAAACGTTGGGCGTGCAGTCGAAGGACACGGAATTTGGCAACATGACGATCGTCGGCAAGCAAGTGCTGTTGCAGAACGACCAATCGTTGCTCTCCGCGGGATTAGGCGTGGCGATGCCGACGGGCAGCGACTCGCGCCTGTTCCTGCCCAACGGCCAACAAGTGCTGCACATCGATAACGAGTCCGTTCATCTCTTGCCGTTTGTGGCAGCCCTATCAAGCCCGAACGATCGCTGGTTCTGGCAAAGTTTTCTGCAGTTCGACGTGGATACCAACGGCAACCCGATTCGCGGCGACTTGTCGGGACGGAACTTGAGCCAGTTTGGCATCTTGCAGGACACGACGTTGATGTTCGTTGACTTCGGCGTCGGCTATCAGCTCTATCAAAATCCTTGTGGCAATATCTCTGGAATCGCGTCGGTTGCCGAGTTGCACTACGCGACAACGCTGCAAGATGCGGACTTCGCTAACGGCAATGGTTTTATGATCCGCGATTTCAGCAACCGCTTCGACGTGGTGAACCTGACGCTCGGCCTGAACATCTTCGGCCGCAACGGAGGCTCGATCCGCCCCGCCGTTGTCATCCCGCTGCGCACGGGCGACGACAAACAGTTTGATTATGAAGCCCAGTTGCAGGCCAACTTAGCGTATTAATTTGGAGTGCGGCGACTTGTCGCCGCTTTAGGATTTTTGGGAGTTTCTGAGGCGAAACGACCAATCGCGACGTCGTCATCCATCTACTCATCAAGCGATTACGCCTCGTCGAGCGAAATCTCAAATTCCAAAAGCGGTGACGAGTCACCGCACTCCACGGTTCACTCGTCCGCGATCTCTTCGGGGAGGCATCGCGTCGTCCCTTGCTGCCGCATCAGCCGCGGCCGACGTACAGTTGCTCGTGCGGCAACACGATGGCTTCGAGCATCTCGACGTGCGGTGGCAGCGTAGCCATCAGCAGCGCGACCTCGGCGATCTCGTCGACGCTCATCATCGGCTCTTCGTCTTCGAGCTTGTCGCTCTCCACGCGGCGCTCGACGCGGATGTTGCCCGGATGCAGGCAGCAGCAAGTGATCCCGTGCTCGCGGCCTTCCATAGCCGTGACCTGCGTCAGTCCCCACAAGCCGTGCTTCGACGCGGAATATGGCGCGGAGCCGAACCGCACGCGCTGGGCGGAGATCGAGCCGACGTTTATGATCCGCCCGACACCTTGTCGCTTCATGATCTGCATCGCCAGTCGCGTGCACAGAAACGGCCCACGCAAGTTTGTGTTAATGACGCGGTCCCAAGCCTCGATGGAAATCTCGTCCAGCGGCCCGCCGTCGAACGCGCCGGCGTTGTTGACCAGAATGTCGAGCCGCCCGAATTCGTCGAGCACCCGTTGGAACACAATGTCGACTTGCGCGGCGTCGGCCACGTCCGTAGCGTGAGCGATCGCTTGGACGCCGCGGCCGGTCACTTCTGCGACCGCTTCATCCAGCGCCGCTTGGCTGCGGGCCGTCAACACCAACGCACATCGCTCGCCCGCCAAGGCCCGCGCGATTCCGCGGCCAATCCCTTTGCTGGCCCCGGTGACGAGAGCAACTTTTCCATCCAACTTTCCCATGATCGGTTCCCCTGACGACTTGGCGGATTGCATCTCTTGCAGCCATTGGCCACGTTATGTTAAAGGTGATGCTCGCCCAGGAAAAGCTGGGGAGCGTAGGCCGGATTTGCAATCCGGCTTGAGAGGAGTTTGCTATCGAAACCCGACGCGTAAGCGAGGCGTTTTCGCGGTGTTTCCTCGCTAACGCTTCGGGTTACGATGTGCCAAAGTGAATTGCCCTGTACCTCACCCGAACCTGGAGACCAGTCCCGATGCGCAAAAAGATCCTCATCGCCCTTGCAGTGCTTTTAGCTATCGTGGCCGTGTTTGCCGGCGTCGTTGCCATGCAGCCCTCCGAGTACCACATCGTGAGGTCAGCCACGATTTCCGCGCCGGCGTCCGATGTCTTTGCGCAGGTGAACGATTTCCATCATTGGGAGGCCTGGTCCCCCTGGGCGAAACTCGATCCGGCGGCCAAGAATACCTTCGAGGGTCCGTCGGCGGGACCCGGCGCCATCTTCAAATGGTCCGGTAACGACGAGGTCGGCGAAGGGATGATGACGCTGTTGGACAGCAAGCCGGACGAACTGATCCGCATCAAACTCGATTTCGTGCGGCCCTTCGAGGATACCTGCACGGTGGAATTCACCTTCCAGCCTCAGACAGACAAGACGCTGGTCACCTGGAGCATGTCCGGCCGAAACAATTTCATCGGCAAGTTTTTCTGTCTGTTCATGGACATGGACAAAATGGTCGGGGGCGATTTCGAAAAGGGCCTGGCGAGTATGAAGTCGGTGGCGGAAGCGAAACAGGACCCGGTCGATGACGAATCATAGTAGAGCCGCCCCAGCTTTGACGTTGCGGCAAAAATTGCATGCGACGAACCTGGCGGCTAGGATCAACAAATGTACCGGATGAGCCCTCTCGTCAGATGAGGAACATCGATGGCATTGCCGGCATTCAACGAGGAAGGAGATCTTCCGCCCGGCGTCTATCGTGCGACGCTGGCGGAGATTCTTGAACGCTTCGGCAGTGGGTCGATACAGCGTTGCGCCGTATCGGATCGGTTGAACCGGCTGTATCAACTCGTGACTTCGACCGATTAATTGGCACGCTTTATCGTGTTCGGATCATTTGTCACCGCCAAGGAGGAACCGAACGACGTTGACGTCATTTTGCTGATGGAGGACACATTCGACCTGGCATCCGTAACGGGTGAAGCCGCCTTGGTATTTCAACACCTGGAAGCGGATGCGCACTTTGGAGCGAGCGTTTTCTGGACGCGCCGCTCCCGGGCGATTGGCGGGGAGCAAGCGATGGTAGAATACTGGCAGATTCGCCGCGAGGGTGGTCGACGCGGAATTGTCGAGATTGTAAGGGAGGAATCATGATTGCAAACGACCAGCAGTTACAAACGACCTTGGAACTCATCGCCTGGTTTCAAAAGCAAGTGGCACATTTGCGCAAGACGGAGACCAACCCAGTGAATTACCGGGCCTCGGTTTCCGGCTTCCTGGCCGAGATCGATCGCATGCAGCTCGATGTCCGAGAGTATTTCAGTGTCCTTCCTCCCGAGCGCATCGGGGCGGCCTAACCGATCTGGAAACAGGCGCAATTGCCGGAGGAAGATTGATGCGTTACGCGATTGTCATCGAAAAGGGTCCGACGAGCTACGGCGCCTACGTCCCTGATCTGCCGGGCTGCGTGGCCGTGGGAAAATCTGCCGCGGAGGCCAAGAAGCTGATCGCCGAGGCGGTCCCTTTGCACTTGGAGGGGCTGCGCGAAGACGGCTTACCCATACCGGAGCCGGCGACAGAGTGCGAATACGTCGAAGTCTGATCGTACCGAATTAAGAATGCCGAACGAAAGGAAGGAGGGGGTCGAGTCTTCGAGCCCCCGGAATCGGTTTTTGCTGGGGGCTCGAAGACGCGACCCCAGCCACCCAACCCTCAAATTGAGCTTTGACGAAGCACGAGACTGTTTGACGACGATTCGTCAGGACCCATTAGGAACAACTATGCTTCCCGAACTAATGACAATCGCCGGCGTGCAAATGGATGTTGCGTTGGCCGAGCCGGACAAGAATCTTCAGCGGATGATCGCCGCGATGGAAACCACGTCGGCCGAGGGCGCCGCGCTCGTCGTGTTTCCCGAATGTGCGTTGACCGGATACTGTTTCGAGAGTTTGCAGGAAGCTCTGCCCTTTGCTGAAACCGTTCCCGGCAACAGCAGCGAGCAAATGGCCGACGCCTGCCGCCGGCTGAACACGCACGTTGTGTTCGGCATGTTGGAAAGCGACGGCGATCGACTGTTCAACGCTTGCGTGCTGGTCGGGCCGGACGGTGTGATCGGCAATTACCGCAAGATTCATTTGCCGTTCTTGGGCATCGACATGTTCACCACGCCTGGCGATCGGCCGTTCGACGTGCATCATGCGGGCAACATGCGAGTCGGCATGAACATCTGTTACGACGGCGCGTTTCCCGAAGCCGCGCGCGTGATGGCGTTGGAAGGCGCCGACTTGATCGTGCTGCCCACCAACTGGCCGCCCGGCGCCGAGTGCACCGCCGACTTTGTGATCAACGCCCGAGCGATGGAGAATCACGTCTACTATATGGCCGTCAACCGTGTCGGCGCCGAACGCGGCTTTCGCTTCATCGGCAAGAGCAAAATCTGCGACCCCTACGGCCACGTGCTCGCGGAGGCTCAGCACGAGGACGAGACGATTCTGTACGCGGAGATCGACGTCGACCGCCCGCG
>JBGTKH010000294.1:0-5689 GCA_041744735.1 Pirellulaceae bacterium
CGTCGACAGTGAAGACGCCGTCACGTTCAGCCTGCTGGCCGCGCCGCCCGGCATGAGCATCAACTCGCGCACCGGTCTGGTCGTTTGGAACTCGACGCTGGCGGACCTCGGCGACCATTCGGTCACCGTCTGGGTCACCGACGACCGCGGCTTGTTCACGGACCAAGCGTTCACGCTGACTGTCGCGGCCGACACCGAGGCCCCGGCCGTGTCGGTGTTGATGACGAGTGAAGTGCTGTCGCCCGGCGAGCCGGTGACGATTCAGGTCCGCGCCTCGGATAACGTCGCCGTGGCAAGTCTAGCGTTGGAGATCGGCGGTACGCCGGTCGCGCTGGACGCCAACCACACTGCCGTGTTCGTCCCCGTCAGCCCCGGTGTGTTCACCGTCGTCGGCCGCGCCACCGACAGCAGCGGCAACGTGGGAACCGCCTCGCGCCGCCTGCGCGTGGTGGACCCCAACGACACGACGCCCCCCTTCGTCCAAATCACGAGCCCGTCGTCCGGCAGCGTCGTCACCTACCTAACCGATATCGTGGGGACAGTGACCGATCCCAACCTGGACTTCTACCGCCTGGAGTACGCCCCACTCGGCACCGACCAATGGGTCACGTTCCACGAAGTCTTCTGTCCTGCCCTGAACCCTGAACCCTGTACCCTAAACCCTGTGCTGGCCGTCTTCGATCCCACGCTGCTGGCCAACGACCAGTACGAGATCCGCGTATTCGCCCAAGACGTCAGCGGCAACATCAGCACCCAGACAATCGAAGTGGGCGTCGAGGGCCAAGCCAAGTTGGGCAACTTCCGCCTCGAATTCACCGATTTGGAAATCCCGCTGACCGGCATCCCGATCACGATCAACCGCATCTACGACACGCTGGAGGCCAACCGGGTCGGCGATTTCGGCTACGGCTGGCAACTGGGTCTCAAGAACGCCCGCATTCGCGAGACTGTGCGACAGAACCCGCTGGAGCCGTTGGTGGGTCTCTTTGCCACCACGCGATTTCGCGACGGCACGCGCGTCTACCTGAACGCGCCGGACGGTCGACGCATCGGATTCACGTTTGAGGGGAAGCGCGAAGACCTTACCATCTGTAGTTTCGACGACTGTTTCTCAATCACGTTTTACCGTCCGCGCTTCACCCCCGACCCTGGTGTCTTCGAACGCTTGGAGGTGCCTCAGATCGCCTTGTCGCGCCAGCCGGACGGCAGCTACACGTTCTATCAGTTCACGTTCAACTACAACCCACGCGAGTACACGCTAGTCACCAAAGACGGTGTTCGCTACCGCTATGACCAGTTCAACGATCTCCAAGACATCACCAACCGCAACGGTGTGAAGCTGACCTACACCGCCAACGGCATCTTCAGTTCGCTGGGCGAGTCCATCCAATTCGTCCGCGACGCTCAAGGCCGCATCACTCAAATCATCGACCCTGCTGGCAACCCGCTGAGCTACGCCTACAGCGCCGCGGGCGACTTGGTCACGTTCGCCGACCAAGCCGGCAACCAAGCCGAGTATCGCTACCTTACCGACCCGGCTCACTACCTCAGTGAATTCAATCAGGAATGCGACTGCGGTGCTCCGTTCCTGCGCATCGAATACGACGATCAAGGCCGCCTCGTCGCCACCACCGACGCCCTGGGAAACCGAGCAACGCAGGGCTACGACCTGGACAACAACACGGAAATCGTCGGGGACCGCCTTGGTAACGAAACCATTCTCGTCTACGACGACCGTGGCAATGTGATCTCTAGAACCAACGCGCTTGGTGCCACTACCACGTTCGCATACGACGAGAATGGCAATGAGATCGCGGTCACCGACCCCCGCGGCTTTATGACCTTGTTCACGTACGACGATCGAGGCAACGTCACCAACGTTACCGATCCGCTGGGCGGTGTCCTTGCCACCACATTCAACGAATTCAATCAGATCACCCGCACCACGGACGAGCTTGGACGATCGACGAGCGCGTTGTACGACGCAGCGGGAAATCTGCTGGAGCTCACGAATGCCGCTGGCGACCGGCAATTATTTGGTTATGACGCGCAGGGGCGAGTTACCAGTGCTACAGACTTTCAAGGCAACACCACCTTCTTCAATTACGACGTCCGACGGTTTCCGACGGCGATAACGAATCCGGACAATTCAACGCAATTCGTTGAATACAATCGATTGGGATTGCCCAGGCGCGTCACTGACGCGAACGGAAACGACACGAACATCGCATACGATGTATCCGGGCGAACGATTACGGTGACCAATGCATTGGGGGGCGTCACCACATTCGGGTACAATGGCGATCTTCGCGTTTCGGTTACGGATGCGCTTGGACGGTCAACGAGGTTCGCATACGATGAAGCGAACCGCTTGGTCCACGAGATTGATGCGCTAGGCGGCGTCACGCAGATCGTTTACGACGCCAACAATGACATCCTTCGAGAAATCGATGCATTGGGGCGCATCACAAGTTTCACTTACCGCGCCGACCGGCGGCTCGCGACGGTGACTGACGCCCTGGGCGGCGTGACCCATTTCGCTTACGATGCGGCGGGCAATTTAACAGGCGTCACGGATGCCAACGGCAATTCCACCACATTCGAGTACGACGCATTAAATCGTCTAATACGTCAGGCCGACCCGCTTGGCGGCCTCAATACATTTGCTTACGACGCGGCGGGCAATTTGTTAGCCAGCACCGATGAACTCGGCCAGACGACGTCCTTCGGCTACGACAGCTTGAATCGCCTGACCTCGACGACAGATGCACTGGGAGGCGTGAGCCGCCGGCTGTACGACGCACAGGGCAATCTGGTCTTGGCAACCGACCCGCTGGGGCGACAGATTGCTGCAACCTTCGATTCCCGCAACCGCCGCATTACCTCGACGGACGCTCTCGGTGCGGTCACGCAGTTTACGTATGACGCGGCCGGCAATCGGACATCGGTGACTGACCCGCTGGGCAATGTCACGCAGTTTGTTTACGACGGACTTCACCGTTTGGTCGAACAGATTGACCCGTTGGGCCATTCTTCCTTGTTCGAGTACGACGCCGCGCGTAATCTCACACAATCGACAGACCGCAACGGCCGCATGCGCACGTTTGCCTATGACGCCCTCGACCGCCGGACGAGCGAAACGTGGGTCAACGCCGGTGTGCCGATTCGCAGCATCCAATTCTCGCCCGACGCCGTAGGGAATCTGTTGTCCGCTGCGGACCCGGACAGTACATACAGCTTCACTTACGACGCGCTCGACCGACAGATCTCTGTGGATAATCAAAACACGCCGGGTGCCCCACACGTGGTGCTGACGTCCGCGTACAACGGCGTTGGAAACCGCGCCAGCTTGTCCGACAATTTTGGCACGATCGTCGCATCGACTTACGATCACCGCGAACTGCTTGTCAGCCGCACGTGGCAAGGGGGCGGCGTTAATTCCGCGCGCGTCGAGTTCGGTTACAACGCTCGCTTCGAGCGAGTTGAGTTGCGACGTTTCGACGACGTCGCCGCCGGAACACAATTAAGCCGCTCGACGTTCGACGACGACGCGAACCGGCGGTTGACGCATGTACGACACCTCGACGTCTTGGACGCCGTTCTCGCCGATTACGATTACGCCTACGACTTGGCCGACCAACTCATCAGCGAGGCACATCACGGACAAGCGGCGAATTATTCCTACGATTTCACCGGCCAGCTAGCTGGTGCTGAATATTCGAGCCAGCCGGACGAGCAGTTCACCTATGATGCCAACGGCAACCGCATTGCCGGTTCGGTCATTGGCCCCAATAACCAAATTCTTTCCGATGGGGCATTTAGCTATGCCTATGACGCCGAGGGGAATCTGGTCTTAAAGACGGAGACGGCGACCGGCGAGTCCACCGCGTTCCAGTACGACCATCGCCACCGGTTGACGCGGGTCGTGCGCCGCGACTCGACCGGCACCGTGCTGAGTGAAGCCGAGTATACCTACGACGTATTTGACCGGCGGATCGCTAAGTCGGTGGACGCCGACGGCACCGGCCCACAGACGTCCGAGACGACGCGATTTGTCTACGACGGCGAGCACGTCTGGGCTGACTTCAACGGCAGCGACGTCATTGCCCGTTATCTCTTCGGCGACGAGATCGATGAGATCCTTGCTCGCTGGCGGCCCGGCGAAGGAACCGCCTGGTATCTGTCGGATCGCCTCGGCACCGTCCGCGATATCGTGGATGCTTCGGGCACGCTCATCAACCACGTCGACTACGACAGCTTTGGCAACGTCATCTCTGAGACAAACGCCGCCGCGGGGGACCGTTATAAATTCACCGGCCGCGAGTTCGACGTCGAGAGCGGACTGTACTACTATCGAGCCCGTTACTACGACGCCGGTACGGGTAGATTCATCAGACAAGACCCGCTGGGGTTTGACGCCGGAGACAGCAATCTGTATCGTTACGTGGGAAATGCGCCGACGAACTTTACCGATCCGTTGGGTTTGGTGATCATCGCCTCGAGCGCCGCCATCCACAGCAAAGAGCCAAAGGAGGCGCCCGCGAAGATCTTCGTGGCCTGCATGGCCTCGGAAGCCTTCTTCACCGTCGCCTTCGCCGCCGCCGGGGTCCCGCCCGATATTACCGATCTCGCGGAAAGTGTCATCGACTGCATCGCTGAAGCCGGCAGCGGTGGTGCCACCAGCGCGGCCCGAGCCGCCGACGCAGCACGAGCCGCAAAAAAGGCCCCAAAGAAGACACTGCAAGAGTCCGCGTCGGAGTTGGCTGGGGACATTGGCCGAAACCGAGTCTCCGGTCGAACTGTCGGCGGCAAACAAGTTGATATTGACCTACAAGGCAAGGGGCATTTTGACAAGGCTACAGGCCAAAGGATTGAGACGCCGCACGTCCATGAGGCCGATATCAATTTTGGGCCAGGTGGCAAAACGAACCTGAATAACAAGACCACGCGCCCTGCTACTCCTCAAGACATTAGAAATGCCCGGCGGTTAAGTGAAACGCAATAGGAGCGAGTAATGATAAAGTCGTTGCAAAACTGGTTCGCGAGCGTCTGTGACGGCCAGTGGGAACATGAATACGGAATAAAAATAGAAACAGTCGATAACCCGGGGTGGTACATTCAAATTGATTTGGCTGGCACTGGACTAGCTGAAAAGAAATACGAGTGTCGCACGGTGGAACGTGGCGATAACGATTGGTTTAAGACAAGAATCGAAGATGCGAGGTTCATAGCCGGTTGTGGGCCGTGCAATCTCGCGGAGGTTATTGCCGAGTTCACAGCATGGGCAAACATAAATTCATGAGGCGATCGACAAGATTGGTCTGACCACAATTGATTTTGTCCAAGTGCTCGAAACATGCTCCTGACCGGTTTATATCACGAGGGGGATCATGAGTTCTGAAGTATCGGCTTCCCTCACTGTTTCAGGTGAGGCGTTAGACTTCGAGGAGTGCACAACCGCCATTGGGATACATCCTACGCGCACCTTTGTGCGGTCATTCGATTATGACTCCACGTAACCGTTCACGGATTCTGATCGGCGACGGGGGTAGCTGTCCAATGTGTGCGCAGGGAAGAGCGGACGGAGATGGGTCCGGACGGCTCTCCGTGGGAGCGGGGTGGTGGGCGAGCAGGGGCGGGTGAGGGCCGTGGAGCCAGCGGCGTTAGTCGGCCGGGATGGGAAGCAGGG
>JBGTKH010000295.1:0-8591 GCA_041744735.1 Pirellulaceae bacterium
CAGCGCGAGTCGCATCACGCCGCCGTTGTAGCCGCCACACAGCCCGCGGTTGGCGGTCAGCACCAACAGCAAGGCGTTCTCTGTTTTCTCGCGGGCTTCCAGCAGCGGATGAGTGACTTCGAGCCCCGCCTGAGCTAAGTCCGCCACCAACCGCGTAATCCGCCGCGTATACGCCGTCGCCGCCGAAGCGCGGTCCATGGCCTTCTTGAATCGCGCGGTGGCGATCAACTCCATTGTCCGCGTGATCTTGCGGATGTTGCGGATCGACTTGCGGCGTTTATCGAGGGCTCGGGCTTTGGCCATGAAATCGTCGTGTCCTGATGTTCTGACCTCGGTCCCGGAGGTCGGGTCAGTGCTTGCCGAACTAGTTAATCATCCGAAACGTGTAGGGATAGCGGTAAAGCTCGCCTCGATTGGCCGCCATCCCGCCAATGATCCCGTACACGATGGACGCCACAAAAGCGGCCAGCGCGATGGGGATACCGATGCAGGTTAGGCTGGAAACAATCACTACAATCAACACCGAAAGCTGAAAATTCAGGGCCTCTTTGGCCTGATCGTCCACAAACGGCGACGAGTCCTTCTTGATCAGCCAAATGATCAGCGGCGCCACAAACGAATTGCCGATTACCAATGACAACAGCACCGACAAATGAGCCAGCATCCCCCAGGTTTTGTCGTCGTTGGTGAGTTCGCCCGGCAATTGTTTTACGTCATTCATCGCATTCACCTCCAGTCGGTGCACCGCGGCCGGTTGTTACACCTTGGCCAATGTCGCCGCAGGCTTGCTCGCCGTTGAGTGACCTTTCTTGAATTCCGCCAGGGCTTCGTTGACAGCCTTCGTAAGTTCGTCGTTCAAATCTTTCTTCTCGGCAATGGCGGCCCACAGTTGGCTCTTGCGGTCGTGGATGAATTGCAGGAAGGCGGTTTCCCATTCGCGGACCTTGGTCACCGGCACATCGTCCAGGAAGCCGCGCGTGGCGGCGTAGATGCTTAGCACCTGATCGACCACGTGCATCGGTTTGTATTGCGGCTGCTTGAGCAGTTCCACCATGCGATAGCCGCGGTCGAGTCGCGACTGCGTCGCGGCGTCAAGATCGGTGCCCAACTGAGCGAACGCTTCCAATTCGCGGAACGAGGCCAAGTCCAACCGCATACCGCCGGCCACTTTCTTCATGGCCTTGATCTGCGCGGCACCACCCACGCGCGACACCGAGATACCGACGTTCATCGCGGGCCGGATGCCCTTGAAGAACAAGTCAGGCTGCAAATAAATCTGCCCGTCGGTAATCGAAATCACGTTCGTGGGAATGTAGGCCGAGACTTCGCCTTCCAGCGTTTCGATGATCGGCAGCGACGTGATCGATCCGCCCCCCAACGCTTCCGACAACTTCGACGAACGTTCCAGCAACCGGCTGTGACAGTAAAACACGTCGCCAGGGAACGCTTCGCGGCCCGGCGGACGCCGCACCAACAGCGACAACTGGCGATAGGCCACGGCCTGCTTCGACAAGTCGTCGTACACGACCAAGGCATGCTCGCCCTTCCACATGAAATACTCGGCCATCGACGTGCCGGCGTACGGCGCGACGTATTGCAGCGGCGCGGGCGAACTGGCGCCGGACACGATCACCGTCGTGTAGTCCATCGCGCCGTGGTCTTCCAGCACCTTCACGACCGCTGCCACCGACGAGTCCTTTTGCCCGATGGCGACGTAAAAGCACTTCACGCCTGATTCGCGCTGGTTGATGATCGCGTCCAGAGCGATCGCCGTCTTGCCTGTCTTGCGGTCGCCAATGATCAGCTCGCGCTGCCCGCGGCCGATGGGCGTCATGGCATCGACAGCCTTGATCCCGGTTTGCCGCGGTTCGCACACGGGCTGTCGTTCGGCCACGCCCGCCGCGATGACTTCGACCGGCCGGCGTTCGGTCGACGCCACGGGGCCTTTGCCGTCCAGCGGTTTGCCCAGCGGATCGAGCACCCGGCCGATAACCGCGTCGCCGACCGGCACCGAAAGCAACTTGCCCGTGGCCTTGACTTCATCGCCTTCGTTGATCTGCAGGTAGTCACCCAGAATGATCACGCCGATGCTGTTCTCTTCCAGGTTGAACGCCATCCCGGTGACGCCGCTGGGGAATTCGACCATCTCGCCAGCCATCACGCCCGACAGGCCGTAGCAGCGGGCGATGCCGTCGCCGACCTCCAGCACCGTGCCGACCTCGCGGACGTCCAAGCGATCTTCGTACTGCTCGATTTCCTGTTGGATCACCGAAGCGATTTCGTCAGCATTAAACTTCATACGTATCCTCGTTGATTACTCGGCAATCGCGAACCGTGCCAGCGATTGGCGAAATTCCTGAGCCATTTTTTCAATCGTCTCCGCCCGTAGCCGTCGCAGCCGATCGACCACGCTGCCGTCGTACACCGTGTCGCCGATGCGAATCACCATGCCGCCGATCAGTTCGGGATCGACATCCATTTTCAGTTCGACATCGCTGCGCAACACAGTGCGCAGGCGATCGGCGATCTCCTCGGCAAGTTGACCGTCGACTGGTTCCGTCGTGCGGATTTTCACCTCGACGCGGTTGCGCATCTGGTTGTAGAGACGACGCGCCGCGCGGTTAATCGCCCGCAGGCAGTCCAGCCGGCCGTGGCTGGAGACGACCTTCAAAAAATTGAGCAGTTGCTTCGACATGCGTCCCTGAAAGGCACGGTCCAATAAACGGACTTTTTCGTCGTGCCCGATTCGCGGCGAGGCCAGTGCGGCGTCCAAGTTGGGCAACTTGTCGATGACGTCGGTGACCAGCGAATCCAATTCCTCCAGCACAGCGTCGGTGGTGCCGGCCTTCTCGGCCGCGCCCAGCAGCGCCTTGGCATACACTGTGCCCAGGTACTGCCGGCCGGCGTCAAAGGCTGTCGAGTTTTGGCTCGTTGGGGCCATCGGGAAAGTCACTCCGCGCGTTAATTCTGGCTGGGGAACTGATCGAGCGACTCTTTGATCAACCGTGCGTGGTCCGCTGCTGTGACCTGTTTGCGGACGATGCGACCGGCCAGCGCGACCGCCGTATCGACACTCTTCTGAGCCATCTCCCGCAGCGCCGCTTCCTTGGCCGCCGAGATTTCCGAGAGCGCCTTGTCGCGCTCGCGTTTGGCCGCGGCCTGAGCCTCCGACATGATCCGCTCCTTGGCCGACTCCGCATCGCGTCGAGCATCGGCCATCATCGTGCGGATCTCGTCGGTGGCCGCGACCAGCTTCCCTTCGTATTGCCGGAGCAACTCGTTGGACTTCTCGGCATTTAGCCTGGCCTCGTCGATCTTTGAAGCGATGGATTGCTCGCGTTTCTCCAGGCCTTCCATAATCGGACGCCATGCGAACTTGGCCAGAATCAGCAGCAACAGCAGAAACACTAAGAAAGTGTAAATCGCCAAGTCGCTTTTGAACTCTTCCGGAGATTCCAACTGCGAACTCGCGTTGGCGTGCGTCAGATCCGCCTCGTCGCTACTGTGATCTGAACCAGCTTCCGAATGTGCTGCGGAAGATTCTTCAGTCGCCGCATGCCCAGGTTCAGCTTGGTTAGCGCAAACAACGCTGCCCAGCGACCACAAAGCCACCGCCAAGATCGCGCCCGCGAAAATCGGCGCCCATTCAATTCGTCGTTGAATCACAGCCGGCTCCTCAGTCTGTCGAGAGTTCCTTGGACCTACGCAAACGGATTCTGCTGAGAGCAGATAAACAACGCGTAGAACGTGAAACCTTCAATGAGCGCCGCGGCGATAATCATCGCGACTTGAATGTTACCGGCGACCTCCGGCTGCCGAGCCATGCTCTCCAAGGCACAGCCCGCCAAACGGCCGATGCCGTAAGCCGCGCCAATCACGACCAACCCGGCGCCAAACGCGCCAGGGATTTCGATCGACGTGCCGCCCTGTGCCATGGCTGGGGCAGCCAATACAAAGACGACAGCGATGCACAATGCAGCAATCTGGGCAAACTTGTTCACTGGTTCGATCTCCTATTACTCAAACTCCAAGGATTTCCTTGTCACGGGGAAAGCAGTGCCTAGTGATGATGGACCGCCGCGCCAATGAACAAGGCCGACAAAAACGTGAAAATGTACGCTTGCAGAAACGCGACAAACAGTTCCAGGCAGCTAAACAACGTGGACGCGACCACCGCGATCACTGCGGTCAGCCACCAATTCGGATTCAGCGCCCCCTCGATGCTAAAGGCCAATGCCATGATGCCCAACAACACCAAGTGTCCGGCTACCATGTTGGCCAAAAGACGAATTGCCAGCACGCCATGCTTGATGAACAAACCCAGGACCTCGATCAGAAAAATCATGGGTTTAATGATGACCGCCATGACCAGCGGCAGCTCCATGTGCGGCACCTGGTTGAGCCAAAAGCCAATGACGCCAAACTTCGCCGAGCCAATCACGATCACCGTCCCGAATGTGACCATGGCCAATCCCAGTGTGACGGCGAAGGCGCCCGTCGGCGCGCCGGCCCACGGCATCATGCCCATCAGGTTACAGCCCAGAATGAACAGAAAGATTGTCCACAGCAGCGGCACGAAACGATCGGCGTCGTGCTTGCCGATGGCCGGCCGAGCCACTTCGTCGCGAAGGAACAGCAGCACAGATTCCAGCAAATTCCACAGCCGGCCGCGAGGCGCGTCGCCGCCGCGAACTCGCGCGGCCAACCAACAAAAGACCATCGCCAGCAGCAAAGCCACCACCAGCTCGATGATCATGAACCGCGAGATGGCAAAGCCCGATTCTTTTTCATAAAAGTTTCGCAGTTCGCCGAATGGCTGAGGAATCAAGACCTTGCCGCTAAGCACTTTGTTATAGGCGTCGATTTTCCCGGGCTCCCAAGGGCGCTCGCCATCCGCTTTGTAAGCGACGATTGCCTCGGAGTCCCCCGCCTGCTCTTTGGCCACTTCCCAATCCTGCGACAACGACGAGTCTTCTCGCAGGCTCGCAAACCACGAGTAATCCGCAGGATGCTGCTTCAAATAGTCAGCGAACGTCGTTTCGGCCTGGGTGGCCTTGTTCTGTTTCTTCCACACCGCAAATTCCTTTTGCAGCGACACGTAGCGCGAATCCAGAAACTCGTCCAGCGGCTTGCCAAAATTGGCGTGATCGGCGTGCTGCCAATGGTGCCACTCGTCGATTAAGTTACCGAGCGGGGGAGCATCTTTGGCGATGTGAGACAGTTCCTCGTACAGCCGCTCGGCTTCCCACTCTTGGAAATCCGGGTCGTTTTTCACCCAGACATTGGGAAACTCCGCCTTGCTTTCGTACCGCGCCGGCCACATCGCCTTCGGAAACTCGAAGTAGTAACTGTCCTTGATGTGCAGTACCGCAGAAGCCATCGCCTAGGACGCCTTTGGAGCTTTGGGTGCCGGTTGAATCAGCCGCAACGACAACAACGTTTCCACCACGAGCGTGAGCAAGTAATAACATACCACCATGCCGAACACCCCCGCCTTGGCCAGTGCCTCGCTCGACGAAGATAACAAGAATCCGGCGGCCAAGGGAATTCCCATGCGGAACAACGTCGCCCCCAGAATACCGTTGATCGCTTGTGGCGTCCCGCGGAGAACGCCTGTGATGACGAGTGCGATGAACGCTCCCAGCCAACAAACCACTGCAGCTATTCCGGCTGCCAGTAGACCGTCGGCACCGCTTTGCGAATATCCGAACCATCCAAACACTGGAAAGGCAAGAATCACCGCCAAGGTCAGCAGCGTGCACGCCGCTGCCAAGCTGTTCGCGCCACTTCGAGCCAAGTTGCTTGAGGAATCAGGTTCGGTCACTGTCGGAATCACTGTCTCGCCCCGACCTTTTGTTGGTGCGCCCAATCGACTTCGTCATCCACAGCAGATGCCACAGCCCGCCAGTTAATCCGATGGCAAAACCGACGAACACCAGAAAGCTCGTGCCCCAACGATCATCGAGCCATTGCCCGGCCAATCCCGGCAACACCATTTCCAGGGCGACCGTCGTGATCTTGGTCACCCATTCCAATGCTTGTGCGACGGGATGGGGTTCTTCGGGCTGATTTGCCACTAGTCAATGCGAACGCCGAAACAATGGTATCTCAGCCGCCGAAAGGATCGAGCTTACAGGTGGTTACGCTTGCCGAGTCTGCTTGTGCTGCCAGAAAATCGAAGCCGTGGCACGCCAACTTTCAACCGATTTGACGCAACTTGCGGCGTCAAGGCTGGCCAATTTATCCGACGCTAATCAAGTGGTCAACCGACCGGCCTAGCAAATTCGTGTTTTTTTTCACAAAGTCTAAGTCGCGTCACAAATCGCCGGTATCAAGCGGGTTGCGGCGACCGATGGGAGTGTCTCAATCTCGCGCGGCTTGACTCGCAGCGAGTACGCCCGAAGTAGTCGCCTGACGACCGCCGGCTCATACCGCAGACCAATCTCGGAGGTTGCCGAGTGACAATAAAAATGGACGCAACGCACTAATGCCAAACGATTAAGGTGACAATTCGCGACTTTCGTGCTGTGTTACGGGTAGTGGGCACGTTGCGTTTTGTATGCGATTCGATTACACTCGGAGTTGTCGATGCTTCCGTTCTACCTGATCCGCGGCGGCACGAAGCGACCGACCGGTAGAACGTGCATCACTGTGATAAAGCGCTGCATCCTACGGAATTAGAGAGCGAGATTGGAGCGACGCACAGTACTTTCCAATCGAGACTGAGGCCAACCTAAGCGTTTGTTCGCAGCGGCGAGTTCCCACCGAATCCTCGCCCACGTTTTCCGCAACCCAGATGAAGATGCCGGGTTGCGAATCTCGCGATCTCATACGGCTAGGGACTGCCGGTTGGGTGATAGAGCGTTTGAGTTCAAGTCACGGACGACGCTCAATCCACGGGTAGGTAGTGTGCGCGCATGAGTTCGCCACGCCACGTCGCAAAGGCGGAGGTAATTGTCCATTGACTACGTCAGCAGCTCTCAAAACGAAGACGGTGAAGGATTTGGCTCAGATGGCCAAGAAAAAGGGGGTGGACGGTTGGCACTCGATGCGCAAGGACCAATTGGTTCGCGCGCTCGTGAAAGCGGCCAAGTCGAAGGCCGGGAAGGCGAAAAAGGTGACGGCGAAAAAGTCGGCCGCTCAATTATCACGCAACGGCGCGACTACGTCCCGCAACGGAGCCGTCAGCAAAAACGGCGCTGCCTCCGGCAACGGGTCCCACAAAGCGGCAGCTCTGCGCGGCGCCAATTCGGCGAAAGCAGCTTCGCAGAACGGACATGCCTCGACGGCAAAGTCGGCTGAGAAAATGTCAGAGCCGGCCCGCAAGCCGACCAACCCGCGAGTTGCTCGCAAGATTCAACAAGCCCACTCGACGCGGCAACATCTGAAGGATCTTGCCTTTCCCAACGGCAACGGAAAAGCGGGTGCTAATCATACGGCCAAGGATCGGGCGGTGTTAATGGTCCGCGATTCCTATTGGCTGCACGCCTATTGGGAGGTGACTCGCCTGAGCATTCAGCGGGCTCAGGCCGCGATGGCCGAACACTGGCACACGGCTAAGCCCATCTTGCGGTTGCTGGAAGTTGCCGACGGCAGCACGACCAGCACAGTGGAACGCGTGGCTCGCGACATCGAGATTCACGGCGGAGTCAACAATTGGTACATCGACGTGCCCGATCCGCCGAAGAGCTATCGCATCGCTGTCGGTTACCTGTCGCAAAGTGGTAAGTTTTACGCGCTGGTCCGCAGCAACGCCGTCACGACGCCCAGTCCCGGCAGCAGCGACGCCCTCGACGAAAACTGGACTGACGTGGCCGAGAACTATGAGCGGATCTACGCACTGAGCGGTGGGTACAGCGACGACGGCGCCGCGGGCGATCTGCAGGAGTTGTTTGAGGAACGACTGCGCCGGCCAATGGGCTCGCCGGTTGTCACACGCTATGGCATCGGCGCCGAGGCCATGCTGCGGCGAGAACGCGATTTCCTATTTGAGGTGGACGCCGAGATGATCATCTACGGCCGGACGAAACCGAACGCTCACGTGGCGATCGGCGGCGAACCGGTTAGGCTGCGTCCTGATGGCACGTTCACGATGAGGATGAGCATGCCCGATCGGCGGCAAGTGATTCCGGTCGTGGCCAGCAGCGGCGACGGCGTCGAACAGCGCACGATCGTGCTGGCCATCGAACGAAACACCAAAGTCATGGAACCGCGCATTCGCGATTCTAACGACTGACGATTCCACCGACTGATAACCGTCAACTTAAGAAGCCCGGCCTTGCGAAACGGCCGGGCTTTCTTTTTAGAATTAGTTCAGCGGCATTAGCGGAGATGTTCGTAACCCAGAATGGCATTGAAGCCAGGGCCGTCGACACCGTTGCCGAGCGCGCGGTAGGCTTTGTCGGTGATGTTTTCCAGCGTTAGGCTCAGGCGATGGTTGTCGCAGCGGTCGACGGTCGTGCCGGCGCGCAGGTTCAGCGTGCCATAGCCAGGCGTGCCGCCGAGGGGAAATCGCGAGTCGCCTAGATTCTGTTCGGCGTAACGATCCTGTCGTCGCACGAGCCACGTGTACACGTCGAACCAACTGCGGT
>JBGTKH010000296.1:0-6459 GCA_041744735.1 Pirellulaceae bacterium
CGTGAGAGTTCGGGAAGTCCCTTCGGGTAGCCGAACTCGTGAGAGTTCGGGAAGTCCCTTCGGGTAGCCGAACTCGTGAGAGTTCGGGAAGTCCCTTCGGGTAGCCGAACTCGTGAGAGTTCGGGAAGTCCCCTCGGGTAGCCGAACTCGTGAGAGTTCGGGAAGTCCAGAAGTCTCACGACTTCTGCTACCACAATACACAGCTTTGAAGTTGGACTAACTAATGAACACCGCCGTCGATCGACGGTTGATGACCCGGGCGCTGGAACTAGCGGCGTACGGGCAAGGATACGTTGAACCGAATCCGCTAGTCGGTTGCCTCGTCGTACAAAGCGGAGAAATTGTCGGCGAGGGATTTCACCAGCGATTCGGCGGGCCACATGCGGAGATTGAAGCGTTGCGAGCGGCGGGCGACCGCGCGGCCGGCGCTACGATGTACGTGACGCTCGAACCGTGCTGCCACCACGGCAAGACGCCGCCTTGTAGCGAAGCAGTGATCGCCGCTGGAATTCGCCGCGTTGTTCTCGCTCAGCGCGATCCGTTCCCGCAAGTTGCCGGCGGCGGCATCAAACAGTTGCAGGATGCGGGACTTGAAGTGGAAGTCGGTTTGCTGGAAGACGAGGCGCGGCAATTGAACGCGCCGTATTTGAAGCTGATCGAAACCGGCCGGCCGTGGATCATCGCCAAGTGGGCGATGACGCTCGACGGCAAGATTGCCACACGCACCGGCGACAGCCGCTGGATCAGCAGCGAAGCGTCTCGCGCCGTCGTGCATCAGCTTCGCGGCCGAGTCGACGCGATCATGGTAGGCCGCGGTACTGTAGAAACCGACGATCCGCTGCTCACCGCACGCCCGCCCGGTCCGCGCATCGCTACTCGAATCGTTTGTGACACGGCGGCGTCACTTTCTTCCGACAGTCAACTAGTGCGTACCGTCAGCGCCGCGCCGCTTCTCGTCGCTGCCGGCCCAGCGGCAACTGCGGAAAACCGCCGCCGCTTGCAAGCCGCCGGCTGCGAGGTGCTAGTTTGCGACGGCGAGACACACGCCGCGCGTCTCGAACAACTGCTCGACGAACTTGGCCGCCGCCGCATGACGAATGTGTTGGTCGAAGGTGGCGGCACACTGCTCGGCGCCCTGTTCGACGCCGGCGCGATCGACGAAGTGCACGTCTTCATTGCCCCCAAAATCATCGGCGGCGTTGCAGCACCCAGTCCAATTGGCGGCGCGGGAATCGACCTGATGGAGCACGCGCTGACAATCGCCAATCCTCAAGTCGAACGTCTTGGCCCAGACCTCTACCTACACGGTCGGTGCGCGCGGCGCTAGCATATTTGGAGTGCGGCGATTGATCGCCGCTTTTTGGATTTTTGGCCGCGCGGACGACTGGCTAAGCAAGCAATCACGAGTCACCACGCCCCCGACCCTCACTGATGCACGCGCGGCAAGCGCCAGTTTGCGTCGGATTGGTAAGTATAGCCGCGTCTGGAACTCTTCGCTGTTCCGAACGATGCGCCGTCTCTGTCCACTCGCTCGACTTCACTGCGCGGATCGCGCTGAAGCGCACCAACCGCGGACTGCACGTCGGCGATGCCTTGCACGCGTTTCACTTTTCGCAGCGTCGTCAGCAGTCGCTCGATTTCCTCATGCACGGGGCGCGTTTGGCAGCAGACCAGTGCGCGGACATTTGGCAAGTAGGCGATAGATCCAGGCCCGCCAACGTCGTCCCACGATTGCGGCCAGACAATTGCCATGATCGCGTCGATCAACACCTGATCCTCCTCATAGATCGCGTCTTCGTACTCGGCCAGCACCAAATCGGCGACGGGGTACAGCCGCGTCCCCAGGTTCGACTCGGTTTCCTCCGGCGTCGTGATCACCAGCGATTCGTGCCGAACCATCCACGCCAATTCCAATTGCTTAAGCATCGCTTCCAGGACCGACTCGACGGTGACGTCGGACAATTCCAGCGTCACAAGCGTGCCGGGAATGATGCCTACGCCGTCCAACGCCCGTTCGTCCAGCACGATGTTGATGCTCAAGTGCTGCCGCAGTGAGCGAACGATGTCGCCGAGGCGTTCCTCGTGATACCTGACCGAAATGCGGGAATCGAGCGCCTGTCGAAGCGCCCGGTCCGCGGCCTGCTCGCGCGGAGGTCGAGCGTCGAACGAAACCTGCGCGTCGCACGGCGCGGTCGATGCAACGGCCAGTCCAAGAAAACTGGAAATGATATAGCCGCGAGCGATGACAGACTTCAACATAACGATTAACTCCTGCTGAGTCGAAGTTCGCCCCCGACACTCGATGCTAGGCTGCCACGCGCCGCTTGGCAAGCATTGGCGCGATGAAGCTCGACTCCGCAAACGGAAGACGATGACAAAATGATGTAGGGCAAAATGATAATGTGGTAGTCCGGCATGATTTTGCCCCCATGATTTTGCAATCCGTTCGGAGATTATTCTGCGAATTGGCCGACAAAGCTGCACGTCCCGCCGGCAGCAGATACAATGGCGGCTGACGGTTCTCGTCCGGAACAGATTCGCATCGCTCATTCGCACATTTGAATTAGGAGGCCGGTCCATGTCTACGTTTGTATCTCGGCGGTCGTTGTTATTCTCTTGCGCGCTAAGCTTCGTTTCTCTGTCCGCGGCCGCGTCAGGCTTAGCCGCCGCCGACCACGCGCCGCCGTTGCCGTTGAAGAAGGTTGTGCTGTTCAGTTCCAGCGTGGGCTACTTTGAACACGCGGGGCAGGTCGAGGGGAACCAGAAGGTCGAGATGACGTTCAACGTCGAGAACATCAACGACCTGCTCAAGAGCATGGTCTTGCAGGATTCGGGTGGCGGGCGGATTTCGACGGTTACTTACGGCTCGCAAGATCCAATCTCGCGGACGCTGAAGACGTTTGCCATCGATCTGACTCGGCCGCCGTCGTTGGCCGATCTGCTCAGCCAGATTCGCGGCCACAGGGTGCAAATTGAAACGCCCAGCACGATCGTCGGCGTGGTGGTGGGCGTCGAACGCCGCCGCGTGCAAGTGGGTGCGGATCAGGTGCTGGATGTGGAAGTGCTGAATCTGAAAACGGCCACGGGTCTGCGCAGCGTGCCGCTGACAAATATCGCCGAAACTAGATTGCTCGATGAGAAACTGGACCGCGAATTCCAACAGGCGCTCGATCTGCTGGCTTCCGCGCACTCGGCCGATAAGAAAACGGTCACGCTCGACTGCCGCGGCCTAGGTCAACGGCCCGTGCGCGTGGGCTACATCCAGGAGTTCCCGATTTGGAAGACCAGTTATCGGCTGGTGCTGAAGGACGGCGAGCCGCCATTTCTGCAAGGCTGGGCGATCGTGGAAAACACGACCGAGCAGGATTGGAGCGACGTGCAGTTGACGCTGGTCAGTGGCCGGCCGATTTCGTTTGTCATGGACTTGTATCAGCCGCTATATCTGGAACGGCCGCTGGTTGTGCCAGAACTGTTTGCGTCACTGCGGCCGCGGACGTATGACCAAGACCTAGCGGCGAAAGAAGAGGACTTTCGTGCGCTGGCCGGCACCACCGGTAAACCGATTCGCAGACCGGAGCCGACGGGAGGAATGGGTGGTTTCGGCGGCGGATTTGGCGGCGGAGCTTTCGGTGGCCCCGGCGGTCCGGCCGTAACGTCGGCCGCTCCGGCCATGGAACCCGCGCTGGACTTGCAGCAAGGCGTGTCGTCGGTGGCCGGCGCCGAAGACGTGGGCGAACTGTTCCGTTACGTGATTCAGACGCCCGTGAATTTGCCGCGGCAGCAATCGGCCATGTTGCCGATCGTGAACGATTCGGTGAAAGGTGAGAAAGTATCGATCTACAACCCCGAGGTACATGGAAAACATCCGCTGAACGGGCTGAAGATGACTAATTCAACGGACCTGCATCTGATGCAAGGCCCAATCACGGTCTTCGATGGCGGCGAATACGCGGGCGACGCGCGGATCGACGACCTGCAGCCGGGGACTGAGCGGCTGATCAGCTACGCGCTGGACTTGGACACCGAGGTGGCTCCGCAGCGCACCGACGACGTGCAGCAACTGGTCTCCGTCCGAATCGCCAAAGGGACGCTGCTGACCAGCCACAAGTTGACGCGCACGAATGAGTACGCCGTAAAGAACAGCGGTTCCAACGCGAAGAAGGTGCTGATCGAGCAGCCGCTCAACGCTGCGTGGGAATTGGTTTCACCGAAAGAGCCGGTGGAAAGGACCCGCGGCTTGTACCGTTTCGCCGTACAGGCCGAGCCGGGCAAGTCCTCGACGTTGACAGTGGTCGAGGAGCAAGTGATTCATCAGCAGGTGGCCGTCATGTCGCTGAGCGACGACGACGTAGTGATTTACTTGAACGCTAAGGTTGTCTCGCCTGCAGTGAAGGCGGCCTTGGGCGAAGTGATCCAGCGCAAGCACGCGCTGGCCGATGTTGCCAACCGCCGCAAACAATTGGAGCAGCAGATCGCCGAGATTGATAAGGAGCAGACCCGCGTCCGCCAAAACATGGCGCAACTCGATCGGACCAGCGAATTGTACGTGCGCTACGTCAAGAAGTTCACGGACCAAGAGGACCAAATTGAAACGCTGCGCAAGCAGATTGCGCAATTAAAGGCCGACGAGTTGGAGAAGAGTCAGGCTTTGGATACGTTCTTGTTGGAAATGGACGTGGAGTAACGTGCGGGCGGTGATGGCAGAAAGATGGGGCTAGTGCTTCGTCAAATTTAAAAAGTGGGGTAAGCATCCTGCTTGCCAATCCGATTTCATCCCAGAAACGCAAGCTGGAAGCTTACGCCACGAAGTTGGCACTAGAAAGATATTCGCCTTCGCGCGCTGGCGACGGCGCGCAGCAAAGTTCAAGCTACGCGCTGAACGTCAGTTATTCTCGTTAGCCTGCTGTAGCAGAAACGTCGCTTCGCGAGCGGCTTCGGTTTGCGGCGACTCGGCGATGATGGCTTCTAACAATGCGACGCCGCGCTTGCGGTTGCCGGCGATGGTGCTGCCGAGCAACTTCTTGGCGGATTCGACACCTTTGGTCGCATCGAGTTCGGCCTTCACAGATTCATCGGCGGCGAGCCGTTTCACTGCGTCAGCCGTCTCGGCGGGCAAATCGTAGCCGGCGAACTGAATCACGATCGCACTGTACGTTTGATATGCCTGCCAACGCTCGCCAGCTTGTTCGGCCTGCCGGGCGCTGTCCACGGCCTGCGCGATCTGGTTCTGCACGTAAGTATTGAGCTGCTCCGCGGCGGCCTTCTGATCGGGGACTAGCGACGTGAGCGATTTCTTGATGACGGCGGCGGCGGGCGGGTAGTTGCCGAATTCAACCGACATCCAGGCGGGACGCAGGATGACCGGAATGTTCGTCGGGTCTACGTTCCACTTTGCCGTGGCCGCGACGTCGTCCACCGACTTCTCGAAGTCGTTCGAGTTGCCTTGCATCAAGCGGCCGTCGGGCGTGAGCAACACGACTCGCCAAATGTTCTGCAGGCTGATTTCGCCGACCCCCGCGGCACGCTCCAGCGAACGATCGCCGTCGACGATCATCGGCCAGGGGATACGGTTCTGGCGAGCATAAGCCTCGACCGCGACACGTGTGTTTCCCGAATTCACGCCGATGAACGCCACCGGCTTTCCTTCATATTTCCTGGCGACCGCCAAGAGTTCGGGCCAGCGGCCCTGACACCGCGGTCACTGCTCTTCGTAGAACCACAACACAGCGGCTTTGCCTTTGAGCATCGGCGCCGTGAGCGGCGGCGAGTTGATCCATTGCTGCGGATTGGTCGGCAATGGCACCGTAGGCGTGGCGTCCGCGCCGAATTGCGCGACCGCGACAGTAGGGCCACAGGCTACTGCGAGTGCGCACCCCACGGCGGCAAGCACATTTCTCCCGAGGATCGATAAGGTGTGCGACATCAGAGCACCTCCTGACAAAGTAGAAGTGAATCAAACCATGCACGGCGGATTCAGCCTTAGCGAACAATACGCCCCCTCCGCGTAACATGATTCTACCACTCGATGCGAGCGTTTCCAATCATACTCCGTGGTCGCATGGGGAACAGGGCTGGTCCGCTAAATGAAAGAAACGCGCCATCGATGACCGCGATGGCGCGTTTCGGATTCAATCGCTTAAGAACAGCTCGCAAAGGCGTCTATCGGCCTTCTTTGTCGCCTTCTTCGACGATGATGCGGCCCTTGCTTTCATCCTTGGGCTCGGCATCCGGCTTGCGCTCTTCGCCTTTTTCAGCGCGATCACCGTCGCGTTCGACAGGACGATCGCCTTCACGTCGTTCTCCGTCACGCAGGACGGGCCGGTCGCCTTCGCCTTCGCGGCGCTCGCCATCGCGCAAAATCGGACGGTCGCCACCTTCGCGGCGTTCGCCGTCACGGATGACCGGTCGATCACCGCCTTCACGACGTTCGCCGTCGCGTATGATCGGTCGATCGCCGCC
>JBGTKH010000297.1:0-6106 GCA_041744735.1 Pirellulaceae bacterium
AAAAGTAGCGCGACGCCCTAGTGTATTGTCAAAGCTAAAATGTGGGGTAAGCATCCTGCTTGCCAATGCGATTTAACGCAAGCTGGAAGCTTACGCCACGTAACTGGCCGACCCCAAAATTAAGCTTTGACAAAGCACTAGACTAGCGTGTGGACTTTAGCTACGCGGAATCCGATTCAGCGTGTAGTATGCTTCGGGGTGCAGTACGGGTAGACCGCTGCTGGAACGGATGCCGTTGAGCCGCAGCTCGTGAATGTAGTACGGGGCGAGTCCATCGACGGTCAGCGTGACTGATCGGCCGCCGTTGCCGACCGTCGCGCTGTTGATCTTCAGGTCGTGCGGGTCCTGCGGATTGTCGCCGTAGTTACTGTAATAGTTATAGGTCCAGCAATTCATCGAATAAGAATTCACGTCGCCCGCCGTTTTCGGATCGACAGGCTGAGTAAACGTCAACTCAAAGCCATCGGGGCGGGCCCGCATTTCGTGCACTTCGAACGGTGTTTCGCCCGTCCACACCATGCGTTGCAAGCCGTAAGGTTTTCGGCCGCCGCCCCAACCGCGGCTGCTGCCGCCGAAAAACATCGAACCGTCGTGGCCCCACACCATGCGCAACACCGGCGGCTCAAGCCCTTCCCGGAACGGGAAACACACGCCTTGATATTCGCCATCGACCTTTTCCAAAAACACGCGCATCACGATCGCGTTCGATAGGTCGCCGACGAAGAGTTGATTTTGGAACGGGCCGAACTTGCCGCCCGTCGAGTCGTAAACGATATCTGTTTGCGAGCGGCCCATGCGCGGATACGGGAACCAGATCGCGGGGGCCTGAAGCAGCGGGTTCTCTTTAACCGCTTCGCTCCAGCGGAGACCGAGCTTGGGGTAAGCTTTCGTGGGAAGTTTGAATGTGGACAGTGGATGATCGCACGACTCCAATCCCACCGGGTTACCGTGAAAAACATCTGACTTCAAATGAGCCAGTTTGCCAGAGGCCACATGGTCGCCTTGGTTGTCGGTGAAAAACACATCACCTTCGCTGTTCGCACCCAAACCGGCCGGCGAGCGCAAGCCAGGACAAATCGGATGCATCTTTCCGTTAGCATCAACGGTCACGGCCCAGCCGCGCCAATACGCGGTCGCTTCTTGGCCGCCGCCGAACGGCCGATTCAGCGTAATCCACATGTGACCTTCCTTGCCCATCTTCGGGCCGAAGGCATACTCGTGGTAACTGCCGCTCGTTTCCCAGGCGTCGCAAAACGTTTCGACTTCGTCGATCACATCGTCTCCGTCAAGATCCGCCACGCGCGTCAACTCGGTGCGCTGTGCCATGTAGATGCCGTCGGGAAAACCGCGGCCCGGATTGACCATCATGCCCAGCGGCTCGTGCATGCCGAACAGCATCTGTTTAAAGCGAACGATCTGCGAAGAGTCGGGATCAACCTCAACCGTCTTACCTGTTTCGTCTTTGACTTTGACCTTCTGACCTTCCAGCAGCGGCTGGTCCGTGTACACGTTGTCGATCACCCACAACTCGCCGCGGCGCGTGCAGGCCAGCAGCCGCGTCTTCTGTTCGTCCAGCCAATCGATGCCGCCGACTTCGAGCACCACGTCATCCGGCAACGGAAACGAAAGGAGTCGATAGTAGTCGTCTTCGGTCGGCGTTTTCTGTGGCTGTGCCAGAGCCTGAACCGAGCCGGCGATGGTGAATGCGAGCAGTGTGATGCCGAGTCTGCGGTTTACCATGAAAGTCGTATCTCCAAATTTGCTTCGCGCGGATTCCCGGCCGAAAAACTAACGGGCAGAATCAGTTCCTGCCCCCCTTCGACTGGCCGCAGAAACGGTTCACTGGATGCTTTGATGTGGTACGTATATCGATCGTCGAAAACGATTTCATCTTGGGTTTGTTCCGCTGTCTTGCCGACGGCAACGCGCAAGTACAGGTTTTGCACGTCCTCTGCCGTCGTAAGTTTGAATTTGCGATTGACGACGGCGGCGCTGGGATCGAATTCGGTGCCCGGTGTTTCTTCAATATCGATCGATCCGATGCTGTACAAGAATGTCGGCACGCGATGTTTGTCGAACCGATAGCCGCGGAAGCGCCAGCCCGGCGGCGTGCGGGTTGATCCGAGCTTCGCTTTCGGAACGTCCGCTGGCCATGACTCGGCCGCGCTCTCCAATCGGGCAAACGGCGGGCCTTCGGGAAGACGGAACAAGTCGCTGCCGAGGATTTGTGCGTATTGGCCGGCGCGTCCGTCCCAGGAAGGCTTGGCGGAGATAAAATCGCCCGTCCACGCCTGCACCATGCGCACTCGATTGGCGTCGAAGGCCACATGCGTTCGCTGTCGGAACCCGACGAGAATCGCGTGGGAGCTGACGCCGTCCAGAAACGTGCGGAAGACGATCGGATGTTCGGACGGGACCAGCATCGTCTTGTCGTCCGGCGAAAGGCCCGGCGGCGACCCGCCTTTCTCACCGACGGACAAGTACGCCCAGATGGCGTCGATTTGCTTGTGCATGTCGCCGTCTTGAATGTCGGGATAAAAGCTGTTGCCGTCCGGCCATGCGGTCGGCATGCGCGTTTGCGGCTTGAACGCGATCGGATTTACGAGCCACGCATGAAACCACTCCGGCCGCAGCCGCCCGCTGACCTGTTGCAGATCCATGCCTTCGACGCCGGTCAGTTTCAAATCGCCCCAGACGTGACAGTTCACACACGAAAGCATCTGCTTGCCGACCAATCGCCGGCCATCGTCGACCAGGCGGCTGGAAAACTCAGGCTTATACGCCGGCACCTTGCCTTCATCGGCCTTAGCGAACAACTCCGGCAAGTGACCCACGTTCGCCTTGCCATATTGCGGCATCCGCGTGGCCATGTAGGTACGATAACGCTGGCCTTTGAAGAGCATATCTTCAAAGCCACGACTGGTAAGTTTCGCGCCGACCTCATTCAACGGCGGCGGCATGCGGCCTTCATCACCCAAATCCACGACGACTTCGTAAGTGAAATAATCCCGCCGCTCCGTCGCCAGCCCGCCTTTGTCTTTGCGGCTGTGGCAAGCGTAGCAATTCATCACCGTCATCGCACGCTCGATCCGCCCCTCTTCGTCTTCCTGCCCCAATCTTTCTGCCATCTCCGTCGCACTACGTAACGCGACCCTCTGCTCACCACTCAGCAAAAACTTAGGCCGCCCCTCCGCAACTTGATCCGCAAGACATCCACCCGCGGCGTGCGAATTCAATTCTTTAAGCGGACGCGCAGTCAGCGTACTCTTCACGCCGTTCTCACCCGTGCTATGGCACGACGCGCAACCGATCGTCGCGAAGAGCTGTCGGCCGCGCTCAACCTGTTGAGGATCAATGGCAAAATCCACGATGCCTTTGGGAATCATCGCCGCCGCCGAGTGCAGCAACACGCCCGGCGGAATCGGCTCGCGCGACTTTGCGCCCGGTGGCTGCCAATGCACCGATAGTTCGTAACCACCGCCGCCCTGAGTAAACGCGAGTTCGATCGTATGCCGGCCGCGTCGCAGTTCGATCGTGCCTTCTTTCTCGGTCGGCGGGTGCATGCCGTCGTTGTTGATCACCGGCTTGCCGTCAATCAGCAGCACCGTACCGTCGTCGGATTTCGTCCAGAAACGGTACGTACCGTCGGCCGGAACTTCGATCAGGCCGTGAAAGCGAACGCCGAAATTGCTCTTGGGGAATTCGCGGCCGTCGAGCTTGATCGACGCGAGGTCGAATCCCTTCACGTCGCCTTCGAGCTTTGGATCAAGCTTTCCGAGTTCCGCCGCGTTGGGCATGTTGCCTTCATAGAAAGCGAAATCGAGCCCAACGCCTGGAGCGGTTTCTTTGTCCGAAAACTGATCTCGCAAAAGATACGCAGCCAGCATCCGCGCCTCGCCGGGTTGCAAGTTCATCGCCGGCATGCGCCCAGAAGGCCGCGTCTGGAGAGGATTATCGAGAAACTCGGCCAGTGCATCGACCGTGGTTTTCATGGCGAGGTCACCGTGCGGAATCGATGCATGACCGACGTCTTTTGTCGCCGCTGTTTGTGTGATAATGCGTCCCGTCTCTTCGTCAATCACTCGCGTTGCAGCGGCAGCCGCCGGGTCAATCATGTGTTTCGGCGGGGCCTCGAGCGGCTGATGACAGGCGACACAACCCACGCTGTGATAGAGCATCCTACCACGCTCGATCTGCGCCAAGCTTGCACCGGACGAACGCTGATCGATCGGCCCGCCCAGCGAAACCAAAAAGTGCACCAGCGCGTTCACCGCTGCCTCGCGCTGGCTGTTTGGAATCGCATGCAGCAAGTCAGGCATCGGCGTGCCCGGCTTAATCTCGTGCGGCGACGAAACAAATGCACGCAGATACTGCGGTGTGATTCGCGCCCCGGCATTACTTAAATCAGGTGCTTGTTTCGTCGAAACAGAGCCGAGAGCCGCGCCGGCATTGTGACACGCGACACAGCCCAGCTCACCCAACAGCACGTGACCGTCACCCGATCCCCAGCCGAGCGCAACTTGCCCCAAAGCCGGCAAAGTTGAAATCGCGATCGATGCGAAGCACCCACAAAGGCAAATCAGGACGCGGATCGTGCGGCCAACGGGAAATCGAATTGGCATTATCAGCGGCTCGTCGTCATTGGTTGGTTTGGCGGTTGGCGTGGAAGACGATTCGGCGGGTAAAAGTCAGCGGATGTTGCTTGTGGCGCGCCTATGGTAAAGTAGCTCCGTGAGCATGTCAAATCCGCGAGAACGAGTTGCTCTGTGCTAACTGAACTGTCGGCTCACAATCAGAGTATTGAAGTCACTCGGCAACAGCATCGCGATCGCGTGCGGCGACTTCGTCGAGCCTAGCAAGCAATTCCTTGACGCGATCCGGTTTCGCCTCGACCAAGTTGCTGGATTCGGAAGGATCGGAAGCGATGTCGAATAGCTCAATCTTTTGCGACGTTTTCCCTCCGTGCACGATTAGCTTCAGATTTCCCACTCGCAGCGAGCGCGAGCGCCAGCCTGGTGCCACGGTGTAAATCGCTCGCTCAGGAAGTTCCGCGTGATCGGTGATCAGCCGCGAGATGTCGGTTCCGTCCCACTTCAGATCTTGCGAGGGCCGATGCCCGGCCAAAGTGCAGAACGTCGGCATCCAGTCGGTGATTTGCACGGGGCTGTTGACTTTGCCGGGTTTGACTTGAGCGGGCCAAGAGACGATCGTGGGGACGCGCGTGCCGCCTTCGTATAGGTCGCCCTTCTGACCGCGTAACGGCTTGTTGTTTCCAGTCAGTTTGCCGTTCGGGCAATTGTCGTCGGGGTACTGGAGGTCGTTGTTCTCAGCGGTGCTGCCGCCGTTGTCGCTGGTGAAGACAAGCAATGTGTTCTCCCGGCAGCCCTGCTTCTCTAGCGCCGCTATGATCCGGCCTACGGCGTCGTCCAGATGCATCACGCACGCGGCATAGTGTCTCGGCACGTCGCCTCGTGTCGAAACCGGCACACGGCTCAGCCACTCGGCCGGTTCTTTGATCGGAAGATGGACGGCGGTATAGGGGACGTACAGAAAGAACGGCGACTCGCCGCGCGATTCGATCCACTGGATCGCTTCGTCGGTGATAAGGTCGGTCACATGGCCCGGCTCGTCGAGCAATTTCTCGTTGCGATGCCAGGTGGGCGAGAAAGGTCCCTGCTTGTAGCGATGATTCCACGGACTGACTCCACCCGCGAGCGAACCATACGAATGATCGAACCCGAAATGATTGGGCCCCTGTTCGGGCAGTGAACCGAGATGCCATTTGCCGGTCAGGCACGTGTCGTAGCCGGCGCTCTTCAAGGCTCGCGGCAGGGTGACCGTGTCCCATGGCAGCGCCCGATTGTTCTGCGGACTGGTCACGCCGAAGCGGCTCCAGCAACGTCCCGTCAATAACCCCGTTCGCGTCGGGCTGCACACCGGCGCCACGTAGTGCTGTGTCAGTTCCAATCCCTCGCGAGCCAGCCGGTCGAGATGCGGCGTTGGCGTGCTGCCGCCGTGAAACGCCACGTCCGCCCAACCGAGATCGTCGGCCATGATGAAGACGATATTCGGCGGCCGCTCGGCCGCCGCGATTGTACCGCCGACA
>JBGTKH010000298.1:0-3804 GCA_041744735.1 Pirellulaceae bacterium
TGTCGCGGCCCGATGGGCGCGGGGATGGAGGAGACGTATCAGGTGACGTCCGCTCTCAAGCACCTGCCGTTCGGCCGCGAGGTGGCACTCATCACCGACGCGCGCTTCTCCGGCGTCTCCACCGGCGCGTGCCTCGGCCACATCGGGCCGGAAGCGCTGGCCGGCGGTCCGATCGGCAAGGTGCGAGACGGCGACGTGATTCGCGTCATCGTCGACCGCAACAAGCTGACCGGCTCGGTCGATCTGGTGGGCGACGGCCAGCGCCAGTTCACTCCCGCCGAGGGCGCCCAAATCCTCGCCCAGCGCCCCCTGCGCGCTGATCTAAAACCAGACCCGCAACTCCCCGCCGACACGCGCCTCTGGGCCGCCCTACAACGAGCCGGCGGCGGCACCTGGGGCGGCTGTGTGTACGACGTCGATCGCATCGTCGACTTGCTCGAAGCCGGCGAGCGGGCCATCGGCGACGGACGGTGAATCATCCCTTGCCGGCTCGTCCGGCAGGAATGCAAGGCTGGCAGGCTAAACGAATGCTCTCGCGACATGTTCACCGACCCCCGTTGGCTCGTCCAACGGGTAAAGCAGTTTCCCGGCGTGACGAGCACGCCGGGGTCGAGACGATAAACGTACTAACGCCGCTGCGCGAAGAACTGCTCATTCAATTGCCAATTCTGTCCGCGCCCGGCGGCCGCCAGAAAATGCGGCAGCCAAGCAGCCGACGACGGCGTGGGCGGCACGTCCGCCGATTTGCCGCCGCTAAGGCTTGCGCAGTCGATTCCATCGCAACGCTTGTTGAACGCGCTGCGTTATTGTCTTGGGCGGAATGATTCGCTGCGGGTCGCGCGGGTCGATGCGAATCGTCGCGCGGGCCTGATGTCCGGAGGTGGCATTGAGCCGCTCGAACGCCTGTTGCAGTTTATTGGCGAATTCGCCCTGCAGCCACTCGCGCGGCGCGCCGCCGGCTACGTCATTCGTACAGATCGTAGGATTGGTGTTGATTTCCCACACCTGAATCACGCCCTCGGCAAGCGAGTAATCGATGCGTCCGTAATCGATCCGCGCGAGGGCAAAGATCTCGCGCAGTTCGGCCGCGTGGGGATTCGTTTCCAAGTACTCACGCTCGCGCGCCAGATACTTCGCGTCCACCAGGTCCGGCTGTTTGACGACCCAGTGTTTGGTGAAACACAAATGACGCGGGACAAATTCTCCAGCGACACAGAAGGCCGAGTACTTGTGAAACACACCGTCACTGTCGGCGATGTCGTAGAATTCCGTGATCAGTGTATTCTCGCGGCTGCGGCCGGTCTGATCCACTTGCCGAATCGCGGCTGAAAGTTCCTGTTCATCGTTCAGACGCGGCGTACGGTTGCCGTCGTGATCGTTTTCGCCACGCAGATACACGGGGAATCTGGCCGGCTGCCGATGCTCGGTCAAGCGGTACACGTTGAATCGGTTCGTGCCGCGAAGGTACATCGTCCGCAACAGCTCATAACGCCGTAACGACCGCGTGGGATGGTTCAGTGTGCTGAAGCCGGGACGTTCGTTCATAACTTGCCAGAACTTGGCCGCCCGTTCCGCGTCGTCCGGCCACAGTCGTTCCAAGTCAGCGAAAATGTACACGCCCGGTCGGAGCCGCTTGGTCTGAAACAATTCTTCGTAGGACAGCGGCTGCACGATCTTCTTCAGCGCCAACCCGAAGGATTCAAAATGGCGCGTGGCCGTGTACTGATGCGCGGCTGTGGTCAGCAGGAAGATCATCGAGGGTGCTCCGACCTGCAATTGCTTGAGCGGAATGGATATGAAAAACGGCCTGCCGCGTCAACGTGAAACTCGGTGCTAGCCCGTCAAAATCGTCAACTTCGGCAGGAATGCTTCAACTTAGCGGGATACGGCTCCGATACGTAAACGAACGGCGTTAATCCCATTCATCAAAAGTCAAGGACAGGGGAAGCAACATGAAAGACGATCTTCGCATTGATTTGCAGGCCATTGCGGGTGACGAATCGCAGGTTTCGGCGTTTGCCGCGGACTTGGAAGGCCGCTCTGGGCCGGATCTGCAGGCCAGGTGGACAGAAGAATACGCCGCGTCCGGCGCGATGAAAACGACGGTGACCATGGCCTAATCGGCGACGGCATTGCGATACATCGTCAACCGGCTGGGAGCTATCCATGTCTATGGCGTCGTCCGCTGACTTCTCGGAACTACTCTGGACAGATACCTCTGTCTTCACCGCGCGATTCAAGAAAAGTGCGGCGGCCTTGGTGGCTCTCCAGCAGGCGCTCGAGCGCCATCGGCCGCTCGATGGGCGAGAGCAGGAGTTCTTTGACCTCTATGACGGCGTGTTCTCGGCCGACCCGGCGGCGTTCGGCCGCGTCTGGACCGATCCGCGCGCGTATCAGTGGGTGCGCGTGGCGTATGAGTTGCTCAAGTCGTGCCTCAGCGGTGCGGACATCTCGCCGCTGGTGCGGAAATACGTCAGTGCCGTGCGGTGTGCCGAGCCGCATGAGGCGCTGGCGTGGCACTTGGAGCAGTTCAAAATGTTTGCGCTGGCCGTTGCCCTGCGGGACGGCGAATGTTTGACCTTCGAGCGGCCGTGGGAGCCGCTGCTGCCGATGGCCATTCCCGCCACGTCTTGGTCTTTGTCCGGATCGGCACCGCTGATGATCCATGCGTTGTGTCACCAAAGTTTGCACGTCACGACCGCTGGCGGTGAATCGCTGATCGTTCCCTTGGACGAGAAACTTTGTTTTGACTCGCCGGAGTTAGCGCGGCATTGCTGTCCCGTGATCGAACACGCGGGCTGCCGGTTGCTGGCTCAACCGCATGCGTTTCACGTGCCCACGCTGGGCGCGGTCGCCGAAGTTGTCGGCGCGGGCGTGGGTTTTCAATGGCAGCACGAGCCGTTACTGCGCCGCACGCTGCAATCGATTCAGCGGCACGATCCGCAAACGTTCGACCAGTTTCGGAACGCCATGTCCGTGGTCGCGCTGAAGCCGCGCGACTGCGGAGACACATTCAACACCAGCCACTCGCAACTGCCCGGCGCGTTCACAGCCAGTGCCGTGAACAATCCGCTGACGTTAGCCGACGATTTCATTCACGAGTTCTATCACAATCGGCTGTTCGCGATCGAGGAGCGCGGGCCGTTCTTCGACCCGCAAGCCGAGAGCGCCTTTACGGCCGCCAAATACTATTCGCCGTGGCGCTGCGACCCGCGGCCGTTGCACGGCGTGCTGCACGGCTGGTACGTGTTCTCGCGCGTCTGTCGTTATTGGCTGCGCGTGTACGACGATCCGCTGCTGGACGACGCCGATCATCAATACGCGGTCGACCGCTTGTTGCGAATTCCCGTGCAGCTCTCGATGGCCGCCCACGTGCTGCGTAACCACGCGACTTTCACGCCTTTCGGACGATCGCTGCTGAAGGCGATGGTGAACGAGCTTTCCGGTTTGCTGCGTGATGTGGCCGACGCCCATCTGCCAAACGACGCGCCGGCGCTGGCGATCGAGTTAGATGGAAGCTATGCCGTGCAACTCAGCGAAATCGACCGCCGGCCGCTCACCGTTCTGGAAGCGCTCGACGAGCACCGTCAACTGTACGATTTGGATCTACATTGCGCCGACATCGAGTTGCCGCGAACGGATTTGGCCGTCGCCTGTTAACACGTAGCCGAAGTCGCGCGTGAGCCGCAGGGCTCGCGAGCTTAGTCGTGGGAGAGCGAAGGCTCTTTCACTATAAACGGTGAGATCGCCCGCGGGGCGGTCAAAGCCTACCTGGGCGGGTCCGTGCCTGTCCAGAACTTGTTT
>JBGTKH010000299.1:0-9807 GCA_041744735.1 Pirellulaceae bacterium
CCGGCGGCCTTCGCGCCGCATGTGGTCGGTCAGTTTATAAGCGCAGATGGAAAACAGATAACTTTCCAGCGGCCGTTTGCCGTCGTAGTTCGGCAGGCTGTTCAGAAAGCCGATGAATGCCTCTTGCACCACGTCTTCGCTGTTAGCGCGGTTGCGCAGGCGGCTCTCGACAAACGCCAGCAAGCGACCTTCGTACCGCGAGATCAAATCGCCCCAGGCGTCAGAGTCACCCTGGCGAATGCGTTTGATCAACAGGCTGTCAGCTTCTGCGGACGCGGACATGGTAGCTTGACTCTCTGAGTCGAGCATAAGCCGACCGCTCGACTCGGAGAGTCAAGCTAAAGTCGCGCGGCCCGCGTCATTGGCGTGGCTACATCCACGGCACCCAGCGGGCCACCACAACACCGGCGACGACTAATGCTAGTATCGCCCCCGCCGCCGCAAACTGCAAGCGGCCGGTGTAAAAGCCGCGCGTCGCGGTGTCGAGCTTAAAGAAAGAAAAGATAACGCCTAGCAGCGCCAGTACGCCACCCGCGACAACGCCCGTCGTGGTGACGCGGCTGGTAGTAACGACCTGTCTCCAGCGCTCGTCTAACTCGCTGCGAAATTGCTCAGTGAACACCAGACAGCGGTGCTCTTCGCGCATGGGCGCGAAATCGAACTGTACCACGCCGCTGTACTTCAGGTCAGGGTCCAACAGATGCGTCTTGATGTAGTTCAAGTCGAAGTTAATGAACTGCGACGCGTCCGAGCCCAAATACTCGTCGACATATTCGTCTGTCGCTCTCTTTAACTCCGCATCCAGCGCCAATGCACACTCGCGCTGTCGGAAGTGCGGACCAGACGAAACGTACGTGCGATGAACCGAGCCTTCTCGCACCGGTTCCGCTTCGAGCCAGCTTGGCCGATCCGGCGGATAAACGATGCGCGGCGGCAATGCGGCGGAGTCGATCGGCGCGGGAGTCGCGTTGCCCTCGGCAGCCGGCGGCGGCGAGGTAGCTTCGGGCGCGGCGATTTCCGGCGCTGTCGATTGAGCCGCGGGCGCGTCAAAGGCCGTCGTCAGTAGTGAGGCAGTCAGTAAAGTGAGCATGACATTCATGGCATCCACCTACACATCATGGAACTGATATCGAACAACGTTTCGTTCCTTCGGACTGATCCACGGAGCGGACAACTGAATCGCGATCGACATCGTCGCGGCCAATGTGAATCCCCAAGGCTGAGCGAACGGGAAGATCAACGCCCACAGCACACAGGCCCCCACCGCCCAGATGCTCAGCCGCGTGGTCCGCAGCGGATCGGCCTGTTTCCACCAGCGCAGAATCGCAAACAACCCGGCGAAGTAAGCCAAGTACGCCGGCAGCGCCAACGTGCCGTCGGCCGCCTGCATGCTCGCCGGCAGATTCGCATCAGCGAACGGACCTTTAATCGCCTCGACCGTAAGGTGATCCAGTTTGTGCACCATCAACAGATCGGACGCACCGAACACCACGGCGCCCAATGCCAAACCGGCGACCAGCATCACAAAGCGGCGCCGCACGCCGTCGCCTTTCGAGCTCTCCCAAAACTTGCCGATGCTCAGGACGGTCCATGCACCAAGTGTGCTGCACAGCGTCAGCCACAGATAAAACGACCAGGTATCGATCGAGTCCACGATAAAATGGCCGCCCACAACCATCATTACTAATGACAGAACCGCCGACACGACCGCAGCCATCAATAGCGAACCCGAAAGTTCCGCCAGCCGCTCGCCATGCGACTTGCGCAACAGCGCGTCGCGGACGATTTCATGTTTGGTGCGATAATGATAACGTGACGCCGACCCGGTTATCATGGCTGGCGGTGTTGCCTGAGCCGCCGCGCCGCTGCCGCCACCGGTCGCTAAGACCAGCGATCGGATGGCGAAGTAGACCAAGTAGATGGCCCCGAAAACAACGCCGACTGGTATCAGCCATTGGGCGTTAACTACTACCAGGACCGCGGCGATCACCAGCAGCACGACCTTCACCGGTGCACTCAGATGCGCGTGGCTCCACCAATCTCGCAATCGATTCCAACCGGTGCTCACTGCCCGGGCAATCGGTTCGTCGGAGGTGGTCGCAACCGGCCGCTCGACAACTGCCTCGGCCGCGACGACCTCCTTTAATGGACCGAATGCCATGTCGTGCTGAGCGTCGATGTGCAGCGTTTCGGCTACGGGCGATTTTGGAGAGAGCGGTTCGATGTCGCGTTTCACGCCCGCGTTTTGCGGCAACTTCGTCGGTGCGACGCCGCCCAGCTTCAATGCATTGAGCATCTCGCCGACGCTGGCAAACCGCAGTTCGGAATCTTTGGCCAGTGCCTTTTGGATCACGCTGCGGTACGGCTGGCCGAGGCCGGTCAGATCCGGCTCGGCCGTTAGGTGCTTCATGATGATTTCCTGACTGCTCTCACCGTCGAATGGCACGCGGCCGGTGATCATTTCGTACAGCATGATGCCCAACGCGTAGACGTCGATCTCTCTGCCGTACACTCCTTTGCCAATCTCCGGAGCCATATAGTGGAACGTGCCGACGCTTTCCGTCTGGCCGCTGCGGCGGCTGCAGGAGATGAACTTCGACAGGCCGTAGTCGCCGATCTTGACGGCGTCCTCGTCCAGAAAAATATTGCCGGGCTTCAGGTCGCGATGCACGATGCCGTGATCGTGCAGATAGGAAACGCCGCGTGCGATGCCCTCAAACCACGCATTCACTTCGTCTACCGGCATGCCGTTCGGGTTACGTTCGATCACGTCCCGCAGACTTTCGCCCGCGACGTATTCCATCACCACCCAACCTTGGCCATGATCGTCGTACTTGATGTCGAACAGGGCGATCAGGTTGGGATGCTTCAGATTCAGACACTGGCTGACGCCGCGCAGCTCGATGTCCAGGTTCCGCTGGATTCGCTTCAGTGCGAGTTCCTTGCCGGCGTCGCTGGTGGCGAAATAGACTTCGCCGAATCCGCCCACGCCGATGCCGCGCTTGATGGTGTAGCCATCCAGTGGCCGCGTTCCGCTTGCGTGGGCAAACCTCATGGCAGCGCCCCGTGGTTGATTTGTCGGCTGGGACAGGGCGGCGTCGCGAGCGTGGACCCGGCCGTCGCCTGTCTCTAGCGTAGCGGCTGGCTGTCTCATTTGTCCAGTTCCTCCAAGCTCATCGAGAAATCATCCCCGGTCACGCGCGAGCTATGGGTGATCCGTCCCCGGCCGTCGCACAGCAGGCCGTCGATTTCCAGCGGCTGCATGCTGCGGCAATACAAGTCGTCGTCCTGACGATACAGCACCACGTCGTCCGGCCAATCGCGGCAGACGACGTGATTGTGCCACTTCGGGCCGAGCACACACGACTCGGCCATCAGCAGCACGGCGTCGGCATACGGTTGAGTGCGATGCCGGCTGACGAAATCCAAGCGGGCCGAGGCGCTCAGCGCGTGCGATTTGCGAAACCGCAGGCGAACGCCCGAGCCCAATTCGATCTCATCGCCGTCAGACAACAGCGTCGCGCCTTCAATCATCTTACCTTCGACACGCACCGGGCCGGTGGGTTCGATCACATAATTCTCTCCTTCGCGGCGAATCGTCGCGTGGCGGCGCGACAGGTCCGCCTGGATCGGCACATCCACGCGGTTGCCCGGCGTGGCTTGGCCCAGCGTGATCTGGCTGTTTAGGCAGACCAAATAACCGCCGACCGCATCGACCCACAACAGAAAGCGGGATGTAGTTTTCTTTTGCGTCACCGGTTCAACCTCGGCGAGACAAGTTGCGGCGCCCGCCGTCAGTTCGCCATCAGCGTGCGACGGTGCCCAGTATTGAGTTAGTGCCAATCGGCGCGACTCCGGCAGCCGCGCCCCGACGTTCGACCAAGCTCGCTGCCGAGCGTATCGGGCAACGCGTTCGTCCGGAGCCAAGTCGAGCAGTTGATCGGCCAGCGACAGTGCCTTGCTCCATTCTGCGGCGCTCATTGCCTGATGCAACTGTTCGGTCAACTCGCGGCCTTGGCGGAGCTTTTCCTGACACTCGTCGCGCCGCTGCCCAATCGCCGGCATCTCGGGCCGCAGCGCGGCGGCCGCAGCCAACTGCGCATCGGCCTCCGCGAACTTCCCGCGGCGGCACAGGTTGCGAGCCGATTCCATGCGCCGCGCGATTTGCTTCAACGTCGTCAGCGACTCGCTCGCGATGCCGCGATGTTCGAGTTGTTCAAGCCTCGATATCGCGTTTGCCGGATCATCTGCCTCAAGGCAATTCTCTACTTCGGCCAGCGTTCGTTCAATAAGCTGTTTGCGGGCCGTGCGGAGATCCTCCGTTTCGCCACCCACGGATTTTGCGGTTTCCAGATCGCGCCAAGCCGCGGCGGCATCACCGCTCTCTGCCTGTTTAAGCGCCCGTTGGGTCATGCCGGTTACGACTTTCGCAGCAAGTTGCTGGCCGGGAAGGAATTCTCGCAGGTTGCCCGCGCACAGCAGACGCCCGGCCTCATCGAGCCGGCCGAGCTTCAATGCTGCCTCAGCCTCTCGCAGCTTCAATCGCCAGGACTGGAACATGGCTGCCGATGCCTCCTTTTTGGAGCTTTTGGAGTGCGGCGACTTGTCGCCGCTTTGAGAATGGACGCGGGCCTGTCGATCTCGCTTCTCTCCTCAAGTAGGTCTCGAATCTCGGAGACCTTCGGTCCAGCTTCGTGGCTCGGTCAGAGACCGGCCACAACATTTATTACTTACTGCAAAACAACGTATTTAATACTCACTGTAAAACAACATTCGCCAAAAAAGGGCTCAGGCTGTTGCCAGCCTGAGCCCGCGGCGGGTCGCCACGTTACTTCGTGGCATTCACGTAGCTTTCGACTTCCGACCGTCCCTCGCCGAAGTAATCAGCGATCTTCTGCGAGATGTTTTCCGTGCCGGTTTCCGGCTCTTCGAGCGGGATCTCGTCGCGGAACTTGGTGTCGGCGTTGACCAGTTTCTCGGCCACGTCGATCCGAGTTTGAATATCGCGGATCAGGTCCTTGGTCCGTGACAACTGGCTGTCGTCGAAGTTAAAGTCGCTGGTGGTTTGAGCCACCTCGACCATTTTCAGCCGAGCTTCCAGGTTCTCGACATCCACTTCAAGCTGACGCTTGGCGGCCAGCATGCCTTCCAGCTTCTCGCGGGCGGCGACCAGGCCGCTCTCGCGGGCACGCAGGATCTTTTGCAGCTTGTCGGTCGTCCCCTCATTGGTCTTGAACCGCTCGAAGCGGTTGGCCAGATCGGCTTGCACCTGCTTGGCCGTATAGGTACGTCCAACGTACACGAACGTCTCGGTGCCGGAATCCATGTCGCCCTTCAGCCGCATGATCGCGTCGCGGTCCTTCACCAAGTTGGTCTCGGCGCCCGTGACCTGCTGATGCAGCTTCTCGACCTCGACCTCTTCCTTGGCGATCAAGTGCATGTTGTTCCGAATCTCCGGATCCAAGTCCTTGATCATCTTGCGGGCCCGTTCGAGTTCAAACTCGATCGGCACGCTGTCTTTTACGGTTTGCTGCAATTGTCCCATTGTCGTACTGACGTAGCTCCAGCCGTTGCGGCCGAAGAGCAGTCCCAACACAAGCACCAAACCTGCACCAACAATCAATGTCTTCTTCAGCATGTTTCGGCCCTCCTAATCTGTGGTCGGCGAAGAAATGAGTACCGTAAAACCTGAGGTGGCACCCTGACGGGGCCGGTTTACAAGGACTCATTCGCCGCCCGCGAGCCGTTATTTGATTGGCGCTTTGAAATTTCTTCAAGTTTTCGATCGTGATTGAACGCGAAGCGCCAGGCGTGACCGTGGGAAAGGTGGGAAATTTGAGACTGCCCGCGATCTCTTCCCAGCCGTCACAGCCACTATCGCGAACTTGTCTCATGTCGATACAATCGGGATCATTGCACGGCACGTTTGTGCAACGAATGTTCGTTGACGTGTTCGCGGTGAGCACGCGATTCCAGTCGAAAGTTTCTGTGGGTAAGGAACTTGGGGATGAGTTTTCAGATCGAACCAGGGTCTGGCACAGCGCTTGCTTCGCTAGCACGCCCTCTTGTACAAATCGTCCCGCAATGTGAAGCTCGCATCTAGGAAACAAACTATGCCAATGCGGGATACACGTCCCTCTGTGCTCGATGGGAATTCATCCGACGCCGACAAGGCGACGACCACAACCCGTCCGCCCCACGAGATTGAAATCACGAACGTTGCGGCGCTGGCGGAGTTTTCGGCGTGGATGGACGATCAGTTGGGTGATCTTGAGGATCACTTTCGCGACTATTGGACGCGGCGTTCGTTGCTGTCGGCTTTATTGCGGTAACGGTCCGGCGGCGCATCAGCACCAGTCCCACGACGGTCAGCAGCACGCCCGCGAGCAGCGCCTGCGAAAATGCCTCGTGAAAGAACAGCACCCCGGCCGTCGCTGCCATGGCCGCTTGCGAAGCGTTCAGCGAGTTCACGTGCACGACGGTCGTTGATTGCAGGGCCTTGGTCAGCGCCAAGAACGCGCCCGCGTTAAACACGCCGGCCAGCAGCATCACCGACAGATTTTCGGGCGACGTGTCGAGCATTCCAGTCAGTCCGATCCGCGCGTAGCTCAGTCCGCCGAGGCCAATCACGCCAACGATCGCGACGGTTATCAAAGTCGTTGACAGTGACGCGCGGCCTGTCACGCCGTAGCGAATCACGACTCCGAGCACGGCGTACGCGATTCCCGACAGACAGGCTGCGGTGACTCCCGCGGCGAGCATCCACGGGTTGACGCCAAGTTGAGTGACCGAGCGGTAGGCATCGGCGGCTCCGAGCGAGAGCACGCAGATCGCTCCGATCAGCACGACGATCGAAATCGCCGCCCGTTGCGTCACCGGTTCGTGAAGGAATACTCGCCCCATTAAAGCACTCGACAAGATCATCGTCCCCAGAGTCAACGGCACGGTTAGCGCGATCCCCACGATACCCAGAGACCACTGAAACAACACGTTGCCACCCAATTGACCAAGCAGTCCCGATAGTGCCAACGCCGCTAATACGCCGGCCGACGGAAGAATCCTCTCGCCGCGATGGGCGCGAACCATCACCCACGGTGCGATGAGCGCGACAGTGGGAAATGCTTTGACGCACGAAACCCACGCCGGATCGCAACTGGCAACCGCGCGCAGACAAACATTGGCTGCCGAATAACCGATGGCGGACAGCAGGCCGCACAAAGTACCCAGCACGACTGGGTCCCATGCAGATAACGAAGGTGAGCGGCGAGTCGTTGGATGAGGATCGTTGGAATGCACGCGGCTATTGTAGTTCCTCGGCGGAGAACCGACGAGTGACCATTTCCGGGCGAGGCGTTATCTTAGAGAGAGGATGAACCTAGCGGAAAATGGGAAAAAGGCAAATGAGTATCGCGGAACAAACGAATCGCGTCGCGAGATTGTTGGCGGAGAACGATGCCAAGGTCGTATTTGCCGAAAGCTGCACCGGCGGGCTGGTGGCAGGCGCGCTGACGAAAGTGCCGGGTATCTCCGACTTTCACTGCGGCGGCGTCGTTGTTTACCGCAATGAAACGAAGGCGGCGTATTTGGGTATCGCGAGGGATGTGTTGAAAGATCCTGGACCAGTGAGCCGCAAGGTGGTGGTGTTGATGGCGGAGCGTGTACTGGATAAGACGCCGGAAGCGGACATCGCGGCGGCTGTAACTGGTCACCTCGGCCCAAACGCGCCGCCGGATTTGGACGGACTGATTTTCATGAGCGTGGCGGAACGAACGTCCGGCAAGCAGAGGGCGAAAACGATCGTCAAACGACTGCGGTGTCCGTCCGGTACGACGCGGATTACTCGCCAGCGGCAAGTGATCGAAGCAGTGTTGACGCTGCTGGCCGAGACACTCGAACACCGAGCGAAACGAAAGCGATGAACCCGATCGAGCCATCCAATGAACCGCGAATCACGGAAAGTGAGTGGCAGGACCTACTGCGCGATGATATCGATGCGATTTGTCTCGGCGGTGCGACTTGGCCCGGACAGTCACACTCGTCGAACGTGATATTCCCCGGCGCGTTCAACCCATTGCATGAAGCTCACATGCAAATGGCAGAAATCGCAGGAGAAATGATGGGAGCGGTCGTCGAGTTCGAAATCTCCATCGAAAACGTCGACAAGCCGCGACTTGAGTTCACGGACATTGCGGCTCGTGCTTTACAGTTTGAACCGCAGCGAGCGCTGTGGATCACGCGCGCGGCGACGTTTGTCGAGAAAGCAAAGCTGTTTCCAGGCGCAACGTTCGTTGTTGGAGCCGATACGATCGCTCGCATCGGCGACAGGCGCTACTACGGCGGCGATAGGCACGCGTGCCGAACGGCGATTGAAGAGATCGCTAATCGAGACTGCCGCTTTCTGGTCTTTTGCCGACAAACGAGTGCAGGCCTTCAGACGCTCGACAATGTGAATCTGCCGCTCGAACTACGCAGCATCTGCGATGCGGTTTCCGACGATCGCTTCTCACTCGATATCTCATCGACGCGGCTGCGCAGCGCGGACGCCCACGATTGAAGGTAGGCCGGATTGCCAATCCGGCCTACTTTCATACTCCGAGCGACCGCACGTTGGGCAACAGGCCCGCGTCGTCGAACGGCAGCGGGCGCGGGTCGGCGATGACTTCCAGGTCGCGTCGCTGGCGAGCCTCTTCCAAGTAAGTGACCGAGCATTCGACTTCGGCCACGTCCAGCGTGTTGCGAGCCCACATCAGCTTGGCGTCCTGCGGCTCAGTCAAGCCAATCGTCGGCAAAGCGACGGACAACGTCTCGCGGTCGGTTTCGTAATCCAGCGGGAACATCGCGGCCGTGGGATGGCCACCGGTCAAGCAGTTGATGCGCGTGGCGCGCACGTCCATCTGCCGCAGCACGCGGGACAGGCAGAATTCAGACATGCCGATGCCGGTGGCGTTTCCGTGTGTGGCCTCCGTAAGGCCGCGGACGATGATGCGCTTGATCTTGGGAGATTCGTCGTCGGCCGCTTTGTGGTCGTTGTACTTGCGGCCCACGACGTTCGTGTCCATGCCCGAACCGCTGATGTTCTTGCCGATCTCGTCCAGCATCAAGATGTCGGCCTGATCGAACGGCAGCCGCGGCATCCACTGCTTGGCCAGCCTCAGCAGTTCCTTCTCGCGCTCTTCGAATTCGTGCGGCGCGACGGCGGCGATCTTGGCCGTCTGGTCGTAGCTGTTCTCGACGATCGCCACGCCGGCTACGATGTTGCAGCGCGACAGTACCTCGGCCGCCACACTGCGCACGATCTGCCCGAAGTTGTAATTCATGATCGCCCGGTGATAGATCTTCGCCCCTTCGTGCTTGCCCAGCCCGATCAGCATCATCTTCATCAGGCCGCTTTCGATCTCGCCGACAAAACCGGTGTGCGGCTTTACGCGGCCGCAAACCACGACGTGATCCGCCTCCGAGGCGTGTCGGTCGAAGTGTACCGGAAATCCTTCCTTCGCCTGGCAAACAATTATCGTTTCCATGCTGGAGCGAATCGGGCAACCGCAAAACTCTTCGGTGATTCCGTACGATTCGATAATCTTCCGCTGACCTTCGGCCGTGCCGCCGCCGTGGCTGCCCATCGCCGGCACGATGTACGGCCGCGCGCCGAGTTGCTGAAAATGCTCGACGATGGCCTTGATGATCAAGTGAATGTTCGCGATCCCGCGGCTGCCGGCGGTGATGGCGACCGACTGGCCCGCTTTGACTTTCTCGCCCAGCGACAGCCCGGCCAGTTGCGAATGGACCTCGGCCGCGACATTTTCCAAA
>JBGTKH010000300.1:0-5449 GCA_041744735.1 Pirellulaceae bacterium
ACGCACGCCGGTAAATATGGAGAATTAACTCCATCGCGACAACGGGGAGGCGGTGGCTGGATTAACCCTCCAGCCTCCGCTTTACCCACTGAGACTTCGGAAGTGTCACCACTTCCGCTACGGCAACTTGTACCACTACCCTGCTGACTGCGGAATTGGACGAATACGCGCCGCTTGGTAGAATGGACCTGCCCGTGGGAACCATCAACAGAGAACCTGTATAAGTATTCTAAATGCCTCGAGATTTGTCTGATGACTACGTTTCATCTCACCGGAGAGGCGCTGTGGCAGCGCATGGAGCGGGCCGTGGAAAAAGTCCAGCAGCGGTTGGAACGCACCGCTAAAACACTCGAAGAGGCGGGGATTCCTTATGCGATCATCGGCGGCCATGCCGTACGAGCGTGGGTGGCGCAAGCCGACGAGGCCGCGGTTCGCACCACACGCGACGTGGACATCTTGCTGCGGCGCTCCGATTGGCCCGCGGCCGTCACCGCTATGGAACGTGCGGGATTCGTGTACCGGCACGCGAAAAGCATCGACATGTTCCTGGACGGTCCGGGCGCAAAGGCCCGCGACGCCGTGCATGTTCTTTTCGCCGGTGAGAAAGTGCATGCCGACGATGTTGTGCCAGCGCCGGATGTGTCCGAGTCGGAAGACATTCAGCGACACCGCACGTTGCGGCTCGATGCGTTGGTGCGGATGAAACTAACGTCGTTTCGCGACAAAGACAGGATGCACCTGCGCGACATGATCGACGTCGAAATCGTGGATGAGACGTGGTGTAGGCGTTTGCCGCCGGAGTTGGCCGAGCGATTGAAGGAACTGCTGGACTCGCCAAACGGCTAGTGCTTTGTCAAAGCTTAGTTTTAGGGTTGGCCAACTGCGTGGCGTAAGCTTCCAGCTTGCGTTTCTGGACGAAATCGGATTAGCAAGCAGGATGCAGGATGCTTACCCCACTTTTTAACTTTGACGAAGCACTAGGAACTCTTTTTCGTCGCCCTTTTGCCGCCAGTCTTCTTTTTCGCGGTCGCCTTTTTCGCCCCCGCCTTTTTCGCACCGCCGCGTTTCGCTTTGCGGGTCGAAGGGCCTTTGGCGGCTCGTTCGGCGAGGAGTTGGACGGCTTGATCGAACGTCAAGGCGTCCGGCGCGGTGCCTTTGGGCAGCGAGGCGTTGGATTCGCCGTCGGCGACGTAGGGGCCATAGCGGCCTTCGAGCAGTTTGATCGGCTGGCCGGTGACCGGCGAGGCATCGAAGACCTTGATCGGTTCCTGCGGCGCCGCGCGGCCGCGACCGCCTGTCTTGGGTTGAGCCAAAAGCTCAAGCGCCTTATCGAGCGTGACTTCGAGCGGCGACACGCCGGCGGGCAGCGAGCGCGTCTCGGTGCCGCATTTCACGTACGGGCCGAAGCGGCCGTTGTGAGCCACGACTGGTTCGCCGGACTGCGAATGATCCCCCAATGCGCGCGGCAGTGAAAGCAGCTTCAGTGCGACTTGTAAATTGACGTCGGACGGTTCCATGCCCTTCAGCAGCGATGCGTTCTTCGGCTTCTCGTCGTCATCGCCCGAGCCAAGTTGCACGTACGGGCCGAAGCGGCCTTGCTTGATGAACACCGGCTTGTGCGTGTCAGGACATATCCCCAACGGCTCTTCGACTTGCTTGGCTTGTTCGAGCAGCTCCAGAGCCAGTTCGATGGTCAATTCGTCCGGCGGCAGGTCGTTCGGCAAACTCGCGCGCCGCTCGCCCTGCTCCAAGAACGGACCATAGCGTCCGACGCGGAGCATGATTAGTTCACGGTCTGACCCACTCTCCGGCGTGCCGATTTCGAAACGGCTGACCGTGCGGGCGTCGATTTCCTTGATCTTGTTTTCAAGATTTTTTTTCAAACCCGGCGATCCGTTGCCGTAATAAAATTCATGCAGATACGCGACGTGTCCGGCCTCGGCGCGGCTGATCGAGTCCAGGTAATCTTCCATCTGAGCCGTGAAGTCGTAATCGACCAGCGTCGGCAGATGTTCTTCCAGCAGCCGCACCACCGAGAAGGCGACCCACGTCGGCACCAGCGCGTTCCCCTTTTTGAAAACATATTCGCGGGCTTGAATCGTATCGATGATCGACGCATAGGTGCTCGGCCGGCCGATGCCCATTTCTTCCAGCGTCTGAGTGAGCGACGCTTCGCTGTATCGCGACGGCGGCTGCGTGGTGTGGCTCTTCGCGTCCAATCGGCGGCAGGCAACGGTTTCATCCCGTTTGACCGATGGCAGAATCGTTTCCTTGTCGGCCAAATCCGCTTCGGGATCATCGCTGCCTTCGACATACGCCCGCAAAAAGCCGGGGAAATCAATCGTTTTGCCGCTGACCTGAAACGCCGCACCGCCACCTTCGATCGTGATCGTGATGCGGTGCCCGCGAGCGTCGGCCATTTGGCTGGCGATCGTGCGTTTCCAAATCAGCTCGAACAAGCGGTATTCGTCAGGCTTCAATTCCGACCGCAGCACGCCAGGCAATTCAAACGGATGGCCGGCGGGCCGGATCGCTTCGTGTGCCTCTTGGGCGTTTTTCACTTTGGACTTGTAGACGCGCGGCTCGTCGGGCAGAAACTGTTGACCGTATTCGGCGCGCACTAAATCGCGCGCCGCATCGATGGCCACTTTTGCCAGATTCGTCGAGTCGGTTCGCATGTAGGTGATGTGGCCGTTCTCGTACAAGCTCTGAGCCGTGCTCATCGTCCGCCGCGCGGTGAAGCCCAGCTTGCGATTGGCCTCTTGTTGCAACGTGCTGGTCGTGAACGGCGGAGCAGGGCGCGTGGTATACGGCTTGTCTTCCAGCGACGTGATGCGGAACGTGGCGGATCGCAGCCGCTCGGCGAGTTGCTTGGCTTGCTCTTCGTTAAGCTGCAGCAGATTCGCATCTTTGAGCCGCCCCGTCGCGGGATCGAAATCTTTGCCGGCCGGAATCTTTCGGCCAGCGACGGAGACCAGCGTCGCCTGAAACTCTTTGCCTTGATCCGTCGCGAACATGGCCAGCAAGTCCCAGTACGTGGCGTCGACGAACGCGATTCGTTGGCGTTCTCGATCCACGATCAACCGCACCGCGACACTCTGCACGCGGCCGGCCGACAACTTCGGTCCCACCTTTCGCCACAAGAGCGGCGAGACCTCGTAGCCGTACAAGCGATCCAGAATGCGGCGCGTCTCTTGGGCGCGGACCAGATTGTCGTCGATGTCGCGCGGGTGGGCCAGCGCCTCATGGATGGCCTCTTCGGTGATCTCGTGAAATACCAATCGCTTGACGGGCACCTTGGGGTTCAGCAGCTCGCGCAGGTGCCAACTGATGGCTTCTCCCTCGCGGTCTTCGTCGGTGGCCAGATACAGGTCCTTGGCGTCCTTCAAAGCCTGCTTCAACTTGGTGACTTGCTGCTTCTTCCCCGCCGGCACAATGTAGATGGGCGTGAAGTCTTCGTTCACGTTCACACCCAGATAGGCCCACTCTTCGCCCTTGTATTTTTCGGGCACCTCTTTGGCCCCTTGCGGCAGATCGCGCACGTGTCCAATGCTGGCCTCAACGGTAAAGTCCCGTCCCAGGAACTTGGCGATCGTGCGCGCCTTGGCGGGCGATTCCACGATCACCAGCGATTTGCCGGAGCTTGCTGATTTCTTTGCCATCACTTTTATCTTTCGCGCACTCGGCTTGACCAGCTACCGTCGCAGCGGCTAATAAACATAGAGAAACATCACACAATTCCGTGGCTGTACCAGCTAATTTGGGTGGGTGAACATGCGGCCAAGACCACGGCCTCGAGTCGCCCGAACTGATCGACACTCCTTTTTGGGATTGAATTTACGTCGATCCTCCCTACAATCTGCACGTCACCCGGCCAGAAGGGTGTTGAAAGATCAATAATCCGCGGCGCACCGTGCTGTCAAGCCGTGTTCCGATAACTGGACTCTAATCGCGAGCGAAAACGACGATGTCAAATCCCCTCAAAATGTTCCGCAAGCACCAGAAGACGTTGCTGATTGTGTTTGGCGTCTTGCTGATGATTTCGTTCCTGGTCGTTGGGTCGATTGACCAACTCTTTTATCGCAACCGCAGTGTGGAAGCCGAAGCGTCGGTCGCCGTGCTGATTGGCCGCGACAAGCTGTATGAAAACGATTTGCGAAACCTGCGCGCCTCGCACAATCTGACCGTGCGGTTTTTGGACGCCGTGATGCAAGAGACGCAGACCAACAAGGGCTCGCCCAAAGCCCAGCCAATCACTCGTTCGGACTCCGACGAGGATCTCGTGCGAACCGAGGTGCTGGCGCGGCGAGCCGAAGAGATGGGCATCCGCGTGACCGACGACGCGGTGATGACGTACCTGGAACAACTGAGCGACCATACGATTCAACCGAAGAGCCGGTTTTCGCAAATACTGAACGATTCGACCAACGGCAATTTGAGTGATCAGCAACTGTTCGATCAGTTGCGAAAGGAATTGAAGGCGCAGAATGTGTTGGTGCTGGCCGGCAGCGGATTGACGGCGCTGACTCCCGCGCAAGCGTACGAGTACCACAATCGCCTGCACCGCCGCGTGAAGGCCGAAGTGCTGCCACTGAAAGTTGAAGATTACATCAGCCAGGTCAAGGCCGAACCAACCGACCCGGAAGTTCAAGCACTATACGACGAAGGCAAGCTGCGTTACCCACAGCCCGAATCGCCCGACCCCGGCTTCAAGCGCCGCAAGAGGATTGCATTTGAGTACGTGCAGTTCGACTTCGAGACGTTCGTGAACGAAGAGATGGCCAAGATCACGGACGAGCAAATCAAAAAGGAATACGAAGATCGCATCGCGCGCGGCGACTTTAAGGTCCCCGAACTGCCCTCTGAAGACGACGGTGCAGCGCCGAAGACCGGAACGGAAACGACACCTGGTACGAAACCAGACGACCCCGCCGGTGCAGCGCCCAGTCCCGAAAAGCCCGCTGACGACAAAGCGCCGGCACCAGCACCGCCGGAGAAGACTCCTGACGCAGCACCTGAGAAAACAGAATCGACGCCAGCGCCAAGCGACAAGACGGACGTGCCGCCAAAACCGCAATCCGGCAGCGACGCGCCCAAAGCCGAAGAGAAACCGAAGGACAAGGCTCCTGCTGCCGAGAAACCAGCGACAGATAAAGCAGATCAACCTTCGCCCGCGAAAGATAACTCCGACGAAAAGAAGGAAGCGACTCCGCCCGCCGACCAAGGCGCCGCGCGACTACAGTCAGCGTTGTTTGTAAGCTTCAATGACGACGTGGAAACGAACAACGAAACTAGCGATGACACTGACGCTACTGTCGCGGCCGAAGAAAAACCTGCGGATGACAAGGCCAGCACGAGTGACGAGCCAACTGAAAAGTCAGCGGAACAAACAGAGCCAACGGAAAAGACAACGGCCGAGCCGGCGGAAAAACCTTCGGAGAAACCAGCC
>JBGTKH010000301.1:0-3837 GCA_041744735.1 Pirellulaceae bacterium
TTGCAACGTACTGGGGCTTCGCGGACTCAGCCCCAGCCACCCAAAGCTGCTCAGCAACACGATGTTGGGACACTGCCAGAAACCGAACTCTCACGAGTTCGGCTACGAAGATCAGCGGGCATTGGCCCGTTAGTGGTCCAAAATGAATTCGTTACTGTTCAGCAGCGCCCACCAGATGTCCTGCAAGGCGATGGCCGGGTTCTTGTTGTCTTGGTACAACTTCAACGCCAAATCGCTCTCGCGCTTGTTCGGCTTGCGGGCCAGTGCGGAAAGGAACAGGTGTTCGATTTTCTCTGACGGCGACATATTGCTTTGCGCGACGCGGTTGAGCAAACTGCCGTGTTCGTGGCTGACCGCACGCTGCATCAGCGGACCGTTCATCATGATCAACGACTGACTGATATTGCCGTGGAACGTGCTGGTCTCTTCCCCTTCGTCGGTGCCCATGTTCTGCGTGAACTGGCCGAGCCACTGCAGCCGAGCTTTTTCCGCCTGGCTGAAGTCCTGGCCGGGTTTCTGCGCCTGAGCGACCACCATTAGCGATTCGTAAACTTCTTCCGGCTGCATTTGCCGCGAGTAGTAGCGGCTGAACAGCGGCTGCTGGCCGAACTCCGGTGCGTCCGCCAAACTTTCGCCGGCCAATTTGCTGGAGCGCCCGAACGCGTCGCTCAGCGTAATCCAGCGGATTAAGTCCTTCATGTCGTAGTCGTGCGATTGGAACTCTTGGGCGAGCCGATCGAGCAACTGCGGATGCGCCGGCGGATTGTGCGGCCCCATGTCGTCGATCGGCCGAGTGAATCCAAAGCCGAGGAAATGCGCCCACAGGCGATTCACGGCGGCGCGTCCCAAATCGTCGGTACGCACGATCAAGTTGGCCAACTCCTTGCGGCGGTCCACCTCGTCGATCAAACCGCTGCGGGGCAACTCGACACGGCCATCGAACACAGGGTATGCCACCTTCATTAGCCCGTTAACGTGTTCGTAGTAGACCTCGGCCTCGGTTGCGTCGCCGCCTTCACCTTGGAAATCGCCGTTTACCAAACGCACCGTGCCCGACGCGCGGTCGCGCTCCACCTGCATCTGCCGCAGGAATGCGTTCATCTCCCAGAACCGGTTCTGAGCCCATTCATTGGCCGGGTGATTGTGGCACTGCGTGCACTGCAACTGCTTCCCCAAAAAGATCCGCGACGTGCGAGCTGTGGCCAACGTCTGCTTGTCATCCATACTGGCGAGGAAGAAATTCGTCGCACCGTTGAAATCTTCGGCGCCGGGCTGATTCGAGCCGGAGGCCGACAGCAGATCATGAACGATACGATCGTACGGTTCGTTCTCCAACAGTGCCTGTCGCAGGTACTGTTGCAAGCCATCGCGACTGGCCAAATCATCCGGCTGTGTGCCGCCGCTGCGGCCGATCAGAACGTTGGTCCAAAATGTTGTCCAGTGACGAGCATACTCCTCCGCGTACTTGTCGGAGGTGAGCAGCTCATCGACGAGTTTTTCCCGCTTGTCCGTTGAACGATCATCGACAAATTGCTGCAACTCTTCCACGGTGGGAATACGGCCGACGACGCGCAGATAAGTGCGGCGGCACCATTCGGCTTCGGTGGCCGGCGGCGAAGGCGTTACGCCGTACTCCTGCCACGCCGTCTGCAGCGCCTCGTTGATAAACGCAATTAATTCTGTGTCGGGCGTTTTCGGAGCGTTGCGGTTCGGAAGCGGATAATCGTGAGTCGCAGAATCAGTCGAATGAGTCGGGTCAAACGGTAACTTATCTGCAAACTGCGGTTCGTCGGGCTGTTGAGGCGATGGTGGTACTTGATCCAAATCGGGCTGGGGCGGCGCGACTCGCGACGGCGCTTGCGAGTTTCGAGGCAGCGGCTGATGGGCGATCTGGCCGCGGTCGTTCGACGGTTTGGGCGTGTCGTCTTTGGCAACGTTCTGCGGGCCGACGCCTGTTCCATTGTCGATTGACTTCAGCACCCAGACGCCGCCAGCGATGCCCGCTATCAAAACGCACAGAGCCGCGGCGATGCTGATCCATTGTCGCGCCGGCGATCGCGTTTTTCGTTGACGAGTCGCCACGCGCACAGCGGGCTGCCCGACTTGCGGCTGATAGGGAATCGGACGTGCTCGCGAACCGTCTTGCACCGGCGGGGCTCCGAATTCCGACGTGGCTCGATTGCCGGCGACAGGAGGCGGCAACGGCACACCGGCGACGGCTCGAGTATTGACATCAGCACGAGACGCTTCCCACGCCTGCATAATCCGGACGCTTAAGTCCGGCGGCGTGCGGCCACCCAGGACTTCGTCCAGGCAAGCCTCCAGGATTTGATCGTCTCGGTCCGGGTTCATCGCAGTTTTCCCTCGATGCACGTGCGCAATTGCGATTTGGCTCGCTGCATCAGGTTCTTTGCACCGTGTTCGGTAATCTCCAGCGCCGCGGCAATGTCGGCTCGGGCGCGCTTATCGCGAAACCGCATTTCCAACGCCGAGCGAGCACGCTCGCTCAGTCCCTGCAAGCAATCCCGCAATGCGTCCAGCAATCCTTCTCCATTATCGTCGCCCGCCCAATGTTCCCAGGTGGCACTTAACTCCTCGATGTTGTCTGTCAATTTCACGCGGCCGGCGCGCCGCTGAAATGTGATGAACAAATTGAAGGCCACCTTTCGCAAGTATGCGGCCGTCGCTGCCTCGTTGATCTCCTCGAATGGCTTCTGCAGCACCTTCAAAAACGTGTCCTGCGTCAGGTCGTCCGCCAGTTCCGGCCCGCAACCCAACGCACGCAGGTAGCGCCAGATGCCGGCTTGATGGCTTTCGATCAGCCGCACCGGATCAAAACCGGTCGATTCGGGCGCGGAAGCCTCTTTCATGTCTATTGGTTAAGTGGCCGGCAGAGGGAAAAGTACTCAGCAATTCTCGGCTTCGCGTGTCTTGTGGCGCGGCGAATTCCGACCGAGTGCAATGCTGGCAGGATTGCCTAAGCCATTGTAGTCGAACGATTTGCCGTTCGCGACAGGGGAAACGGGCTGCGACGACTAGTGCTTCGTCAAAGTTAAAAAGTGGGGTAAGCATCCTGCTTGCCAATCCGACTTCATCCCAGAAACGCAAGCTGGAAGCTTACGCCACGAAGTTGGCCAACCCTAAAACTACGCTGTGACAAAGCACTAGGCACGTTTGACCCCGTTCTGCGGAAACAGAAACGGGCCGGGAACGAATCCCGGCCCGTTTGAAAACTTCGTAATCAATCGAACGCCGCCTTTAGGCGAACAGCTCTTTGATGACTTTTCCGCCGTTGGCGATTTTCATCGGTCGGCCACTCTTGCTGGTGAAGGTGGTTTCCAGAGAGATGCCCAGCGACTTGCAGACCGTAGCCATCACGTCTTGCGATGTGTAGGGCTCGGTCTCCACCGTCGTGCCGTCCGCGCTGGTCGCGCCCACGGCTTGGCCACCCTTCATGCCGGCACCGCCCAGCACCACGCTCCACGAACGAGCCCAGTGGTCGCGACCCGACGTGCCGTTGATCCGCGGCGTGCGGCTGAACTCGCCCATCCAAATGATCGCCGTGTCCTGGAGCAGGCCGCGAGCTTCCAGGTCCTCCACCAACGCGCTCATCCCGCGGTCCAGCACCGGCAGCTTCGTGTCTTTCAGCGTGGTGTGAATGTTCTGGTGATTGTCCCAGCCGCCCAGGTCCACCTCGATGAACGGCACGCCCGCTTCCACCAACCGGCGAGCCATCAGGCAGCCCTTGCCGAAGCCGTCCATGCCGTAGCGTTCCTGAACTTCCATCGGCTCTTTGGCCACCTTGAAGGCGTCCATCTGAGAACTGGTCATCAGGTC
>JBGTKH010000302.1:0-14112 GCA_041744735.1 Pirellulaceae bacterium
GATGACCTCGGAATTGCTCCGGGAGCAACATGCTCGACACCTGCAACGATGGACTTTCCTGTCCGCCATAACCGTCCTCCTTCCTTGGAGTCGCGATGGCGGAGTATACAAATGGCTAAGTTATTTTTGAACAGCTTCTTAACCCGTAGCCGCAGGCGAGGCAATCCCCGTGACGGGCGTCGCCCGGCTACGGACGCCGTCGCCTGCGGCTACGGGTTAAACGATTTGCGCAAGGGGTTTCCCATGATCATCTTCGGTACGCGGACGTTGCGCTCGACGCGCGAGTCAGGCTCGTTTAACTGCCCGCGGTGCAGCATGCAGCGGACGTATCAGCGGATCAGCGCCAATCGTTACTTCACACTGTATTTCATTCCGCTCATCCCGATGGGCAGTGCCGGGGAATACGTCGAGTGCCTGTCGTGCGGCGGAACGTACGGCGTCGAGGTCTTGTCTTACAATCCGGAGGTCGAACAGGCCGAACTGAAGACAAGCCTCCGCCGCGCCCTAGTTCTGGTGCTGGTGGAAACTCGCCGCGGCGAGGCAGGACACGTGGCTCGGCTGGTCTCGATCTGCGAAGAATTGTTTGGCGACTCTGTGTCCGAGCAACAGATTTGGGAAGACTTGCGCTTGACGAGTGAGGCGAATGCCCAACTCGTGCCCTTCGTGCAACAGCGGCTCAGTAATCTTTCCAGTGAGGGAAAAGTGTTGCTGATGCAAGCCGCCGTGCGTGCGATTTCGACTAGCGGCTTTCTGCACATGGACGACAAGGACGTAATCGGACAACTGGGGCGGGCGTTGGGCGTGCCGCAAAAAACGGTTAAACAGATTTTGGACGATACGGGGCGTTGACGGTGACATTCGTGGCTCGTCCGATGAAGGTCGGTTAGACAGGTGGTAACGCACCACTGGCGAAAAGTCAGTGGCATTGTTTTAAGACTCGCTTACGTGGCTTAGCATGCGGAACATTGTATTCATCTTGGGTGCAACCGCACTCAACGTTGTCCTATTGTTTTTGCCCGCGCTCGCCATCGCCGGGCTTGAACACGTATGGAGCGACAAGGTCGCTTGGCTGTTCGTCCTGCTGGCTTCGGCTTTCGTGCTTAACGACCTTTCGACGATCGTGCACACACAAGGCGCACAACTGCAAATTGTTTCTGCGGCGGATCGAATGCACGCGCGGTTAGCTTTGCTGACCGGCCTGTTGATTCTGTGGATTTTTTGGGCTGGGGTTTGCGAACATGCAATTCGTGCCGAGCACACATTCACGTTATCGCGCGCCGCGGGCGCGGCGTTGATGATGCTGGGAGCGACGTTACGATTCGCCGCGGTCCGCGCGTTAGGACGGCAATTCGTAACTGAGATCACGGTGCGCGACGGCCAGCGGCTGGTTCGTACCGGCTTGTATCGCTACGTACGGCACCCATCGGAAACGGGGTTGCTGGCGGTGACACTGGGAGCTTGTATGCTGCTGGGCAGTTGGACGGGCGCGGCGCTGTGGGCCGCAGCGCTTGTGCCGGTGGTGCTGTGGCGTTTACATTTGGAGGACCGGCAGCTCGACGCAGCTTTCACCGCTGCGTTTCGATCCTACCGCCGCGATGTAAAACGTTTTATCCCGTTTGTGATTTGACGGATTCCGTTTGTCATCTGAAAGGTAACGCATGGCGACCATTGAAAGGGCCTCGACAGTTGCACCGATCCAGCATCCGGGCGAAGAGCAATCGAACGACATTCGCCAGCGGCTGAGCGACGTGGAGCCGTTGGCGCTGCGGACTTACACGCCGTCGCTGGCCGTGCTGGACAAAAGCGCCGGTTCGTACCACTGGACGCCCGAGGGCCGCAAACTGGCCGACTTCACTTCCGGCGTGCTGGTCGCCAACCTGGGTCACAATCCGACGCGCTGGTGGCAGCGCGTGATCGACTACATGGGACTCGGCAGCCTGAAGCAAGCGGGCGAGTTCGCGGCCGCCAAAACATTAACCGCCTACAACGCGGTGACCGATCTGGAAGTGCTAGCCTGCGAGCGGCTGTTGGCCAACTTGCAAAACCAGCCGGGCGGCGCGCGGCTGGAGCACGTCATGTGGTCCGCCAGCGGCAGCGAAGCGATTCAAAAGGCACTGTGGGCCTGCTTGGCTCGGCGGCCCGGTGAAGACATCATCCTGGCCACTCGCCGCGGATTTCATGGCAAAAAGGGTTTAGCGGGCGCGACCACCGGCACCGAGCAAGATCCCGACCGCGACCGCCGCGTGCGCTTTATCAGCTTTCCGACCGACGAATGCCGCAACCTCGAAGCCCGCCGGCAACCGCTCGATCTGACTCGCTTCGAGCGTGAATTGGCCGGGCTGTGGGACGAATTTGGCTCGCGCATCTGCTGCTTGATCACCGAACCGTATCTGGGCGGCGGCGGTTCGTATCATCCGCAGCACGAGTACATGCAACTGCTGGCCAACTTCTGCCACGAGCACGACATCGTGTTCATCCTGGACGAAATCCAATCGAACTTCGGCCGCACCGGCCCGCTGTATGCGTTCACGCATTACGGCGTCGAGCCGGACATCGTGTGCTTGGGCAAGGGTCTGGGCAACGGCATTCCGGTCAGCGCCGCCGTGGGCCGCGCCGATCTATTTGCGAAATTGAAATACGGCGAAGGTTCCGACACCTGGAGCGCCAACCCGCTCTCCTCCGCCGCGGTGCTGGCCACGCTGGACGAGTTCGAGTCGACAGACGCGATCGAGCGCGGCCAAGCGCTGGCCCAAGTGATCGAAGCCGGACTTGTACGTCTGCTCGACACCGGCGCCGTCGCTCAGATCCGCGGCGAAGGCTGCGTATGGGGTATCGAGTGCCAAGCTGTCGGCTCGCGCACCGCAGAACAAATTGCCATCGCGTGCGTTGAAGCCTGCTATCTGGGCGACGCCCAAGGCCGCGCCATTCACTTGCTCGGCCCGTTGGCCGGCAAGGTCATCCGCGTCAGCCCGCCGCTAGTCATGCCGCTCGATGAAGCGCGAGACTATCTGAACGCCATGCACGACATCTTCCGCGAAGTCGCCGTGAGCCCGGCGGACTAGCTCGATCTGCGATGCGCAGCACGCGTCGATTTGCGATCGCGCCACGTGAAGAACAGATAGTCGGTCCACGGAAACACGGTGCCGTAATTCACTCGTGCGTTGGCGTGGTGCTTCAGGTGGTGGTCGCGAAAGAATCGGTACACCGGCCCGCAGCGTTGAAACCAATTTGGCTCGACACTGTGAATCGCCCGGTGCATGCACGTCCACAGATAGGTGTAGAAAAAGCACCACGCCACCAGCGCCGCCGCGGGAACAATCACGGCCGAAAAGGGGCCGATGGCCAATCCCCACACGGCCAGCGCGAAAAAGGCCGGACTCGCAAGCAAGAGACAATTCTTTAACGGCATGTCGACGAATTCATGGGCATTGTTTCCTTTGTGGTGTGCTCCATGAATCTTGAGCTGATTCAACTTGGGGTCCAGCAGCCGATTGGCGAGGTGCATGATCCAACGGTGCGTGCTGTATTCGAGCAGCGCGACGAGCGGAATCCAAATTACAAACCACAGACCGAAGGCCAGTAGCCAGTCAAGCCAGTCAACGATAGCCGTGGGAGGAAGCAATGCGATGATTTCTCGAGGCACTATCATATCCTTGGACGGTAATTTACCGGGCACGGCTTCCGTAGTTCGTGATTCGCCACTGTGATGAACCCGCAATTCGCCTTGCTATTTCATCGACGCCCGCGTGATTCTACTTTTGAAGTACATAACGAAGATAGATGGCCGTGCCATTTTTAAAGCCATCAAATACGTCAGATCCCTCAACGGCGGCGAATTGTCGGAACGTACTCACTAAGCACTTGTTCACCGAGCGCTGGATCAATGCCAGCCTTTGCTCGCTGTCCTGGCGCAGCGCTTCCAGCACATTTTCGGTGATGTCCTGCTGTTGGAGGATCGCCAATCCCGTTTCTTCGACTTGCTGATGCAAGAGGTCGCGGTCTGTGGCAGCCCGCACGTCGGCGAACAGAAAGTGACCGCCCGGGCGTAGCACCCGTTTGACCTCGCGAAGAAAAGCCGGCATCGATCCGTAACAATGCGACGATTCAATGTTAATCACGGCGTCGAACGACTCGTCTTCAAACGGCAAAGCCTCCGCGTCGCCGTGGACAAACGACAAACCGTCGATGCGGTGCTGCTGGCGACAGAAGCGGATCGCCTTGGCGGAAAAGTCGATACCCGTCATTTGGTATGGATGGTGGTATCGATGGACGAACGACGATCCGCCTCCGCGGCCGCATCCCACTTCCAGCACCTCGCGCCCTTTCAGCTCGACCGCTCCGGCAACGTAGTGGTAAAGCTGAATCGCATACCGGTTGGGTTCATCCTCCGGCTGCAGGACGATGCGCTCCTGGGCGGCGTCCAAGGATGAATATCCATAATTCATGAACCGCCAATCCGCGATGCGATAGCCGGCCAAGTACTGATACCAACGCCGCCAGAGCAGTCGTTTGAACCGCGGCGAGAGTTGCGTGAGCTTCATGGCCAGCCGAATGAACATGGAAACCTCGGTGTTGCTTACTTCTTCGCGTTGGCGCTCATCCAGTCGATTGTAGCATTCAGCGTGTCGCGCAGGGGATGGGGTCGCCAGCCGAGCTCATTGCGTGCGAGGCTTGTGTCGTACCAGGCGTGCCGGCCCCAAAGCTGAAGTAGGTCACGCGTAACCTTGGGCGGCTTTCGTCTTAGCCAACCGAACATTTCCAGCGTTGCAAATAAAGGATAGGCCATCCAAGCCCGGATGGACAATAAAAACCGCGGCGGTGTTCGTTTCACGGCCTCAGCAACCATCCGCTTTAGTTGATCCGGCATCACGTTCTCGCCGCTGAGAATGTAACGCTGGCCGTGCCGGCCCTTCTCGGCGGCCCGCAGCACGCCGTCTGCGTAATCGCGAACATCAAGCACTCCAAAGCCAATCGGCGCGTTGAACCGAAACCACCACTTCGTCATATTCATTACCAGCTTGTTGGCCGGCGCACCGACATAGTCCTCCGGTCCCATCGTGAATGAGGGGTTGACGGCGCAAACTACCGGCGCTTCATTCTGGGGCCGGGCCAGTGCCTCCTGCTCGGCCTGTCGCCGCGACAGGATGTAGGCGAGGTCCAGTCGATGCGTGTCCCAGTCCGCCGTCTCGTCGAGAGGTTGGGGTTGACGATTCAGCCCCACCGTGAGCGCGCTGCTGCTGACCACAACCCGCCCGACTCCCGCACGTGCAGCGGCATCCAGAACATTGCGCGTCCCAACAACGTTGACTCGATGTAACGACTCTTCGACTTCTTTGCCGCTGCCCAACGCGATTGCGAATTTCAGGTGCAGAACGGTGTCCACATCTTGGCACGCAGCCACTAGCGAAGTCACATCATCAAGCTGGCCGCTGACCAATTCCGGCTCCAGCTTCTTCAGGTTGTCCAAGGCGGGTTGCTGCTGGTCGCGCTCATCCAGCAACAATGCGCGTGGCCGAAAGCCTCGCTGTGTGAGCAGTTTAATGACATGGTAACCCAGGAAGCCGCTGGGGCCTGTGACTAGGATCTTTTTCATGGGTCAGTCGAGAAATCCAACCAATTCCTGACTGCGGCTCGGCTGTTGCAGTTTGCGGACGGCCTTGGCTTCGATTTGGCGGATGCGTTCGCGGGTGACTTTGAAGATGTGGCCGACTTCCTCCAGCGTATAGCTGTAGCCATCGCCCAGGCCATAACGCAGCTTGATGATTTCGCGCTCGCGGTAACTGAGCGTCTTGAGCACCTTGTCGATGCGGCCGCGGAGCATTTCCTGCGAGGCGCCGGTCGACGGACTTTCCGCGCAGCCGTCCGGCAGCAGGTCGCCGAATTGGCTGTCCTCGCTGTTGCCCACCGGCCGGTCGAGGCTGATCGGGTAGCGGCTCATCGCCAGCACGCGGCGAGATTCGTCGACAGACGTTTCGGCCCGCCGGGCAATTTCTTCTAGCGACGGTTCACGGCCCAATTCCTGCAACAGTTGCCGCGACACGTTTCGCACGCGCGACATCGTCTCGACCATGTGCACCGGAATGCGGATGGTGCGGCTTTGATCGGCCACGGCGCGAGTGATCGCCTGGCGAATCCACCACGTCGCATAGGTGCAGAATTTGAAGCCGCGGCGATACTCGAATTTGTCCACCGCGCGCATCAGGCCGGCGTTGCCTTCTTGGATCAGGTCCAGGAAACTCAGCCCGCGATTGCGATACTTCTTGGCGATTGACACGACCAACCGCAAGTTGCCTTCCGACAGTTCGCGTTTGGCCTGCTGGTATTCGGCATAGACGCGTTTGAGGAAGTACACGCGGTTTCGCAAGCTGGTCGGCGATTCTTGCGTGGCCATCAGGATGCTGCGCAGTTCCGACAGCCATGGGCGGCGTTCGGCCGCATGGCCGCGGTCTCTCTTATGGGCTGCAAGGCGAGCCCGCAGATCGTCCACGCGGCGGCTGAAGTCTTCTAACGTGCGAATCTTTGTTTCGATGCGCTGTGTCCGCAGACCTAATTCTTCGACCAGTTTGACTACACGGCGGCGGCGGCGGCCCAAGCGTTGCCACGATTCGCGGCGGCGAGCTTTCGGCTGCGATTTGCTGACCGCGATGCGGTAATCACGGCGATTGCGTTTGAGCAGCACGGTAACCGTTTTCAAGTTGTGCGGCAGCCGGCCAAGGATTTGTTCCTTCTCCAAGCTGTCGGTCACGGAAACCTGCACCGTGCGATCAAATGGCAGCTCGCCCGAATGCACGCGTTTCAGGATCTTGAAAACTTCCTGAATTACATAGTCGCACTCGAGCAATCTGGCGCGGAAGCGGCGGCGAGTGATTTCGATCCGCTTGGCAAGCTGGATTTCCTGCTGCCGAGTGAGCAGCGGGATCTCGCCCATCTGCGTCAAGTACATGCGAATCGGATCGTCGGACCACGAATCGTCGTCATCAATGGCGCTCAGCAAGTCGTCCTCTTCAGACACGGGTTTGACCACGTGGCTGGCGTCGCTGGCGATCTGTTCGAGATCTTCCTCATCGTCCGCTTCATCACCATCGGCCAGCGCGGTGCCGGCAAAATTCTCATCGTCGTCCGTTGTGGGGGCAGTGTCTTCTTCAAAATCGTCGAGCAGTGTGTCGTACAAGTCCGTACTCCTACACTAAAACGTGCGTGGAAAAACGAAACACAAGACCGAGAGAAGGAACGACCGTGGGTCGCGTGAAAGGGGGCAGCAGGCGGGCGGCCGGGGAGGTCGACCGCGCGTGTCGCATACATCACTCAAAGCGGCACCAAATCTTGTCGAAAGAAGCCTGACAGGTCGCCGTGGGCGGCCTGAAACCTAGCAATTCTACCACCAATAAACCGGCTGTCTGCCGTCCGTGGACGATTGGTAAGAAATAGCGCCTAGTAAGCAGATTCCGCCTGCGTTTCCTTCGCGTAAGCCTACCAAGTTAACAAACCAAACGCGGCCGCGGCGTCATCATCCGCAAACAGCAATCGGTACGTCTCCTATGCGATTATGGCAAACAGGCAGAGCGTCGCGGCAGGGTTAGTGGTTGGTGTCCGGACTGCGGTCCGGTAACAAGGCGGGCTGGCACTGCTTTCTCACTCCCACGCCCCCGGCGTGATTACTCTCTGATCGCGGCCGCAACATCTTCGCGTTTTGGTTGCGCCGCATGGTGAAGCGGCAGCGTGATGTTCGCATCGGCGAGTTGTTGCGCGTGCGTAAATTGTAACTACTGATTTTAGCAGGTCTAGACGCCGCACGCCAACTTTTTTGAAGATTTGCAACTGGGCAAGAATCCGGGTACGTTCGATCGGGGTCGAATATCGTTATCTCGCACTGACCGCTGGTCGCTTGCCCGTCGTCTGCCCGCACGATAGCATACACATTCGTTTTCCCCATAAATCCCCCGCGAGAGTTCAAAGGTTCTCATGTCCGGTGTTAATTTGACTGGCCGAGTGGCTCTGGTAACCGGTGCCAGTCTCGGCATCGGCCGCGCGGCAGCGGTCGCTCTGGCCCAAGCCGGCGCGCAAGTGGCCGTGAATTATCGTTCGCACCCCGATCAGGCGGAGGAGGTCGTGCAAGCGATCCGCGACGCCGGCTCCCATGCGATAAAGATTCAGGCCGACGTGGCCGACCAGCATGCTGTCGAGCAAATGGTGGCCAAAACGGTCGAAGAGTTCGGCAAGCTGGATATCGCCGTCAGCAACGCGGCGTACAGCGACCGCGATCTGTTTTACAAGGCCGAGATGACCGGCTTCCGCCGCACGGTCGACGTGACGATGTGGGGAGCGTTTTACCTGCTGCGGGCCGCGGCACAACAGATGATCGCGCAGGGCAATGGCGGAGCCGTCGTGATGGTCAGTTCGCCGCATGCGTTCATCCCCGCGCCGCGGGCGATGGCTTATAACATGTCGAAAGCCGCGATCGAACACATGTCGAAAACCGCGGCCATCGAATTGGCCGAGCACCGAGTTCGCGTGAACATCATTCAACCCGGTTGGACCGACACGCCCGGCGAGCGAAAATTTGCCAGCGAAGAGACGTTACAGCGGGCTGGCGCGAAGATCCCGCTCGGCCGTTTGGGCACGCCCGAGGAAATCGCCGAAGGCATCCTGTTCCTCAGCGATCCACGCAATGATTACATGACCGGCGCCTCGCTGCTGATCGACGGCGGCATCAGCCTTCCCTGGTGGGCCTCACGTGGTTCCGCCGCGCCGGATTAGTGCCGTGTCGAACATGAGTTTTAGGGTTCACGTATTCGTGGCGTAAGCTTCCAGCTTGCGTTTGTCCTGGTGCTGCGAATGGCAAGCAGGATGCTTACCCCACTTTTTCCCTTTGACGGATCACTAGATACGCATGGCCACGAAATACCTGCTTCCATGTCTGTGCGGTGCGACGCAGCCCATCGACGTCGCTCAAGCTGGCCAAATCGTTCGTTGCCAATGCGGCCGGTCGCTCGATGTGCCGACCATGCGCGACATTCGCCGCTTAGAACAGATGGAGGTCGCGGACCACAGGCCCGCGCCGACAACCGATTGGAACCGCGTACAGGGAAGTCTATTCGCCATCGGTCTCGCGGTGACGGTCATCGCATTGATCATCGCTGCATTCCTATGGATCAACCGCATGCAATTGGATACCACGAAACCCGTGATCGATGACACGGCCCAGATCAACGCGGCCATCGACGACTCCCCGCCCGTAATGATTTGGAGCGCCTGGCAGGAGGTCGAGCACCACGGCCTCGGCCCCTATATCCCGCCCGACTACGTTCTCGCCCGCCGCGAATCCGCCGCTCTACTGCGATGGATGATGGTCTTGCTAGTCATCGCCACAGGCGGCGCCGTTACGACGATCGCCGCGTTTTTCTTGCGGCGAAAGTAGCAGGCATTTCAGAACTGGTGTCACATCGCGGAGTCGCTGGGCGTGCCCTACTGCTTTGTCACAGTTTGGAGTTGGGGTTGGGTGGCTGGGGTCGAGTCTTCAAGCCCCCAGCAAAACAGGCATCCGGGGGCTCGAGGACTCGACCCCGGCCACCCGAATATTTAGCTGTGACAAAGCACTACGTTGTTTTTGCGGCGTCTTCGGCAGGGCCGTAGTCGTACAGGCGGAAGGTCTTTTCCTTCAGGGCGCCGCCGCGCTCGATCGATGAGCGCGAAAGGTGGTTGCTTTCCAGCACCCACGAAAACTCAACTTCCTTTAATCCGAAAGCAACGCCGTCGTCGTACAGACGCCGCCCAGCGACCAAGGCGATGCCCCAGCGTTGGAATTCGGGCAGCACGTTAGTCGACACCAAGCGAATTCTTTTGAGGGCTTTGCGATTCCACAGCAATCGAATGAAACCGAACGGAAACAACCGGCCGTCGATTTTTTTGATGCGCGGGTTGTAATCCAGCATCCCAAAAATGGCGGCCACGTCGCGGCCTTCGACTTCCGCTATGCAGGTTAGTTCGGGCACCACCAGCCGCTGCAGGCCGATGGCCATGTGTTTCATCTCCGCGTCCGACAGCGGTACGAAGCCCCACGTCCCGCCCAGCGATTGATTGTAGATGTTCAGGAACGTTTTCACGTCTTGCATGAACCGCGACCGATTCAGGTTTCGGCATTTGACGTTGAACCGCCGCGTGGCTTCCTCGACGATGAACATCATCTTCTGGTTGAGCTGGCCGAGCATTCCCAGATGAGCCGCATAGGCGTACATGTCCTGGACCTTGCAAAAGCCGTAGCGTTCCAGCAAGTCCGCGTAATACGGCGGGTTGTACGTCAAAAGGAACGTGGGCGGGCTGTCGAAGCCCTCGATCAACAGGCCGCACTCGTAATTCATCGACGGGTTCATTGGCCCGCGAAGCATGTGAATGTTTCGCTCGGCCAGCCATCCGCGCGCGGCATCGAACAGCCCGGCGGCCACCTCTTGATCGTCGATCGACTCGAAGAACCCAAAGAAGCCCCGCTGCTCTTTGTGCCGCCGATTGTGAGCGTGGTTGATAATCGCGGCGACGCGGCCGCAGGGCCGCTTGTCGCGAATCGCCAGAAATGTCTGGATTTCGGCATCGTCGTAAAACGGATGCGGTTTGTAGCCCACCAGTTCCTTCTGGTTGTCGCGCAGCGGCGGGACCCAGTTCTTGTCGCCGCGATAGATCTCCCACGGCAACTCCAGAAACTGTTTCTGTTCCCGCCGCGTTTGCACGGGCATGACGGTCAGACTGCTCATTGGCGGCCATCTCGGCAAAGGAAAAGCACCTAATGTAGAAGCGACGTTCCGCCAGCGTCAAGGTGACATTTCTATTCACGTATGACAGTCCCGGCCAATGCGAAATCCGGCGGTCGGCGGGTGTCGAGCTTTCCCGTGTGCATGGCCAAGCCGAATGCAACGTTCGTTATAAGGCCGCCCTGCCTTTGATTCAACAACTACTTGACCAGGCGGTCCGCATCGGCGGCGAGACCTTCAAGCTCGCCGGCGACGAAGCGATTTGCACCGAGTACTCGTACAAATACGACCTCGACGAATTCCGCCACAACGCCGTAGGCTTCTTCGCACAATGATCGCCTCTATACTAGGCAACTCCCGTGCAAGATACGACAAGGTGGCAAGGTATCGACCCATGAATCGACCGGACGCGGAACCTGTGAATCCTTACGCTGCGTCACAGGTTTCGGCGGAGAGGGATGAAACAGCCGCGACAAGTTTACTGGCGGGCTTCGTGCGGTATGTCGTGTTGGCTGCGTTGTGCACGGTCGCGTTGAGTGCGTACGTGCAACGCAACTCGATCAGCGTCGCGGAATCGGCGATGCGCGACGAGATGGGGCTGAGCAAACACGAAATGAGCTGGGTGATTTCGGCATTCTTTCTCACGTACGCACTGCTGCAATTGCCCACCGGTTGGATGGCGAAGATGCTGGGCACGCGACGCGCGTTGCCGGCGTTTGTCGGACTGTTCTCTGCTGCTGCGGCAGTGTTTTCTGTGGCTGGCGGGTTTGCGACGCTGTTTGCGACGCGGCTGTGCATGGGCGCGGCACAGTCGGGTATCTTTCCCTGTGCCGTTAACACCGTGACCAAGTGGATTCCCGAACAGCGACGATCTTTCTCGACCGGCATGCTCGGCAGTTTCATGTCAGTGGGCGGCGCGTTGGGCGGGGCGCTCACAGGGCTCCTGCTGCCGCTGATCGGTTGGCGATGGTCGTTTGCGCTGTACAGCATTCCGGGGTTCCTGTTCGCCGTCTGGTTTTACGTGTGGTTTCGCGACCGGCCAAGCGAACATCGCGCGGTTACGGAACACGAACTTCAATTGATCCGCGGCAGAGTTTCGGGCGAAGAAGATCCGACAAAGGCGAAATCGATGGCTGAGTCGGATCGAGCCGATGACGATTCGGAACCCACGCCGTGGGGCGCCATCCTGACCAGCCTGCCGATGTGGGCATTGTGTGGACAGCACGTGTTTCGAGCTGCCGGGTACATCTTCTTCGCGAGTTGGTTCGCGACGTTTCTGCGAGAGACGCGCGGCGTGCAGGATGTGGAAGCCGGGCTGCTGAACAGCTTGCCGCTGGTCGCCGTCGTGGTAGGCAGTCCCGTCGGCGGCATCATCTCCGATTGGATTCTGGCTCGCACCGGCCGCCGCCGCTGGAGCCGTCAAGGACTGGCGGCCGCCGCGATGCTGGCGTGCTGCGCGTTGATCCTGCTATCCTATCCGATCGGCAATCCATGGTTGGCCGTGTTGGTGATCAGTGTCGGATCCTTTTTCGCCGCATTCGGCGGGCCGTGCGCCTACACGGCGTCGATCGATATTGGCGGCCGGCATGTGACGATGGTGTTCAGCGTGATGAACATGGCCGGGAACGTCGGCGCGGTCGCGTTCCCGCTGGCGGTGCCGTGGTTACTGAACGAAGGCCCCACGCCCGGCAGCGGCAATTGGGACCTGGTGCTGTTTACGTTCGCCGGCGTGTACTTGGCGGCTGCCGCTTGTTGGTTGTTGGCGGATACGCGGCGGACGATTGCGATTGCGATTGCGAGTGACGAGTGACGAGTGACGAGTGACGAGTGATGGGGTGATGGGGTGATGGGGTGACGATGGCCATTTCGAGGAAGAGTGACGTGACCGAGTTTAAGACGCCGCAAAGCATTTGCCGATTTGGGTTGGCTCATTGCGACATCACGCCGCGGGCGGGAATTTATCATCGCATGTGGGGCGCGGCGGCTCATGATCGGTCGGCTGGGGTACATCGGCCACTGACGGCTACCGCGATGGTCTTGGAGCCGGCCGATGCTGCAAAGGGCCAGCGACAAGTCGTGGTGGCGATGGACCATTGCTTGCTGTTCGACCGCGAGATGCAGCAGCTTTTAAGCCGCGTGTGCGAAGCGACGTCGCTGCCGCGCGAGCAACTGCTGATCACCTTTTCTCACACGCACGCGGCCGGGCTGATGGACGTTAGCCGTGCGCATTTGCCGGGCGGCGATCTGATCGCGCCGTATTTGGAAGAGTTGGCGGCGAAAACTTCGGCGATCATTGGGCAAGCGATCAGTACCCTTCGCGAGGTCACGATCGCTTACGCCACGGGCCGATGTTCGCTGGCCGCCGATCGCGATTTTTGGGACGAAGCAAATAAGCTGTTCGCCTGCGGGTTCAATCCCCTGCGGGCAGCCGACGACACGCTGCTAGTGGCGCGCGTCACTGCCGACAACGGGGAACTCGTCGCGACGGTTGTGAACTATGCGTGTCATCCGACGACGCTGGCTTGGGACAATCAACTGATCAGCCCCGATTTTCCGGGCGCGATGCGCGAAATCGTGGAACGGGCGACCGGCGCACCGTGTGTGTTCCTGCAAGGTGCGTCGGGCGATCTAGGACCCCGCGAGGGGTTCGTCGGCGATGTTGAAGTGGCGGACCGAAACGGCCGTCAGCTTGGTTATGCGGCGCTGGCGACGCTCGAATCAGCTCCACCGCCGCGAACTGCGATGCGCTATCAAGGGCCGGTCATCTCGGGCGCGACCATCGGCACTTGGAGGCACGAGCCACTGGGCGACTCGCACCTACAGCAAGCCGCTCGCTGGCAGCGCCGCCGCTGGACGTTCGATCTGCCTTATCGAAAAGGATTGCCGACGATCGACGAGATTCGCTCGCAGCTTGCCGATTGGCAACACAAAGTGCAGGCCGCGCACGATGCCGGGGACAATGGCAAGGCCGCGGACGCTCGCGCGATGGTCGAACGGATGAACCGCTGGACGACGCGGCTGTCCGCGCTGCCGCCGGGCGACAACTTCCCATTTCCCATCACCATGTGCCGCATTGGCGACGCGCTGTGGCTGGCCGTTGAGGGCGAACCGTACAACGTACTTCAACGGACGTTGCGTGAACGTTTTCCCGATGTTGCAATTGTCGTCATGGTGTTGGCCAACGGTTCGCGCGCGTGGTACCTGCCGACAGCCGAAACGTACGGAACGGGGACTTATCAAGAATCGATGGCGAACCTCGAGTCGGGCTCGCTTGAATTGTTGATCGAGGTCATCAGTCAAGAGATTGGCAAGTGGCAAGCGGGAGCCTGACTGGCGATTTTGCTAGCAGCCGGGCCATTTTTTTGAATTA
>JBGTKH010000303.1:0-7304 GCA_041744735.1 Pirellulaceae bacterium
ATGGCAGCCAGACCACATTTTTGCCGCCCTGGGTGCCAAGTGGATTTCAGTATTACTCCGGTCGATCGTTTTTTTACGATCAAGACCACTTAGGTGCCGACATTCAACTCAACGAAGGCACGGCGATCCGAGCGGGCGTTCACGGTACGATCAAATACTATAGCAGTGCGCCAGGGTACGGTAATCTGGTCGTTGCCGTGGAGGTCGATCTGGGCTTGCCGCAATCATTCACCAATGGCTACGGGCAGTCCGTGACGACCTCCAAAGTGTTATGGATACTCGGGCATTTGCGATCTTCATCCGGTCGCGACGGTGCTGGACAGAAGTTGTCGTGGAGGAACGACGACCATGTCGGCCCGCATGACATCATCGGGTTTATCGAGCGAGACGCCGAGAACGGAGACGGCGCGGAACACCTGCATCTCGGATTGCGTTTGCAGTCCGCAGCCGAAGCGCAGTCCACTGATGGCAGTTTTTGGCTTCGCGGCTACGAAGGCAATAGCGATACGGGCCGATTGTTTACTGACGCGATTGCCGTGCTTGGAATTGCACCGAACGCGCCAGCGACACCAAGCGGTTTGTACGCGCGGTCGATTGAGCCGGGCACGATTCTTGTCGACTGGAATCAGGTCACCGGTGCCAATGACTATCTCGTCTATCGCGCGCAAACCGCCAACGGCCCTTGGATACAGATCTACCGAGGACCAGAGAACCAGCGAGTCGATTCCAATATGCCGATTCCGCATCTCGTCCATGGACAGGATTACTTCTATCGAGTCGAGGCGGTGAATTCGCATGGTAATTCCACCTCAACCACACCGTTTGGCCCGGTGCGATTGCTCACGCCGCCGAACTCGCCGACCGGCATCAACGTGATACCATCCAACGTGTCGCATACGAACAATGTCACTTGGGACCCCATTGCGAACGCGAGTTTTGTCGTGCAGCGTTCTCCGTTTGCTGATTTCCGTGAAGTCGCTGAGTTCACGACGACGACGAACCAGTTTGTCGATGCGGGCAAGACATTGTTGCCTGATATTCAGCATTACTATCGGGTGTTGCGAGTGGAAAACGGGATCCGTTCGCTGCCGTCAACTGCTGCCGGCGCTACGATTCTCAGCGCGCAGCGTGTACCGTCGTTGGAAGTTGCGTTATTGACATATCAACCGTACCAAGTGCCGGACGTCACGAAGGTTTACGAATGGAATTGGTTGGGCGAGCGATGGATCGAGTTCAATCTCAACCAAAGCCTGAATCCCAGTCGCCCAACCATCATGTTGACGCACGGTTGGAACGACCGCCTGAACATCAACAACAGCCTAACGAATTGGAACGATTCACAGCCATTGCCAGCCGACGCGGAGTATATGGAGGTCTTTGCACGCGATTTCCGACAGGATCGTCAAGACTATGCAAACTATCGTATTCTGGCTGTCGATTGGCATGGCGATGCGAACACTTTTCAATTCGGTTCTGATCCCAACGGCCTACCGCGGGCGGAGTTGGATGCGGTTGCCGGAGTGTTGACAATTCCGCCCCCGACGTCGATTCCGCAAGCCCTGGCCGATGCTTTGTGCAGCTTGGCGATAGATGCTGAGCGTTCGGCAAACAACGGAATTTACCAAGCGCGAATTCTCGCGGGTAAACTCGCCCTGGCAGGGCTCCAGCCGGCGAATCTGATGTTAATCGGCCACAGCAACGGCGCTGGCTTCATGGCCAGCCTTGCGCGCGAACTGCACCGGCTCCGCGGTCAAAAGGTCGATGAGCTCGTGGCGCTAGACGCACCTTATCTGACGACGGCTTACAGCGAGGTCGTCGAAGCAGCTTCGGCCGTCAACCGGATTAACAATTACTACATACCCATCCTGCAGACCAAAGACGGCGACTCCGCGACCGAGCGGCTGTTTGATCCAAATCTTGGCTTTGGCGGTGTGATGCAGGCCCATGGGACGACGATTCGCAACTTCGAATTGAACGCGGCGGTTAGCAGCCAAATGACAAACGGGCAGACGGCCCATTCGGCCGTCCCGTTGCGGTACGCCATGACTGCCGATGGCAAGCACCACGACTGGGGATTTCAAACGTCGGACTTTGCGACGCAGCAATGCAACTTGTTGGATGATGGCGCCGTCTGCTCCTTGCCGGAAACGTGGCTTCGCAAAGAAAATGCGACGATCATCGGCAATGGCACATTCGGCGCGGGTGGTCAATTCGTCAAACGCGACATCAACAACACGCTGGCGTTTGTTCAACAATCATTCTCCCGGTTTCCCAAGCAGTACTTTTGTGAAGCCATCGATTTGTTTTCGATCATCAGGAATCCGACGAGTTTGCGAGGTATCAATTCTAATCTCGTCGTACCGCATGTTGTGACGCGACCGCCGTCGATCGATTTTCATGCAGCGAGTCCGACCTTGGCATCGTTTGAATTGTCGATTCCCAAGAACGCCACGTTTTTGAAGTTCCAGTTGACCGTATTGGATCCCGGCAACAGCGACCGACTGCAAATTGCCGTCGGTGACCAGTTGATCGACGAGATAGAGCTGTCCACGAGCACGGCCGGAGTGACATCGATTGAAAGCGTGTGGATCGGTGATTTCGCCGGACAAGACACGTCACTTCGTTTCAGTATGCCCTCGGAGTCCGCTAGCGACGCGCAGTTCAGTATCTCAAGTATCGAGATCGAACGCGGAATCACCACTGGAAATCAAGCCCCAACGGAAATCACCCTGTCAAGCACCGCGATTGATCAGCACATTTCGGGGGCGATTATCGGGGCGTTCGCTGTTACCGATCCGGATGCTGGCGACACGCATATACTGACGGTTTCCGATCTCCGTTTTGAAGTGGTTGGGGGTGGGTTGAAATTGAAGGCGGGTCAACACGTGTCGCGGGCTGACGGCGCGACGATTGATGTCACGGTTACGGCTACTGACTCGGGGACGCCGGCGCGGTCCTTGTCCCAGGTGTTCACGATCCAGGTGTTGGCCAATCCGTTTCCGTGGCAGAACAAGAAGGATCGGTTTGACGTGGACGACAATGGCATCGTCATTGCAACAGACGTATTTCAATTGATCTCCGAGATTCGACTGAACGGCAGTCGGGATTTGCTGACACGGCCGGCGACGGGATTTGGGTTGTACTTGGATGTGTTTGCGGACAACAGGTTTGTTCCGACCGACATTTTTTCGCTGATCAGCCGCCTGCGAAATCCGCTGCCGAGTGGGGAAGGGGAGAGGGGAGCATTTGCCAGTGATGCGGCGGAAGGCGAAGGGGGTGTGGCGACAGTGGCCGACGCGGCGTCGTTCGCTCCGACAAGTCTCACGTCCCTCAATTTGCAAGTGCCGCCTGTGAATGCCAGTAGCAGTTTCAGCGCCGCCGCAGTTGCCGACGTTCCGCTGCATCCGAGCGGCAGCATCGCAGAATTGTTGCAGCATCATCGTGAGATTTCACGCGAATCCGCGCGAGTTCACGTACCAGTATTCCGTCACCGCTGGGATCAGCGATGGGACGATTCCCCGCTCGCGCAACAAGAGGAGCGTCAGCAGTTCGATTTCGGTAACTTAGAATCCATCTTGCCGGACCTTGCCACGGACGTGGCCGAGGCCTGGAACCTCGAAAGCGCATCGCACCGTTAATTCGCGAGCGTAAGCATTTCACATCGGGATCAGCGATTGTGCCGGAGAATGAGTATCGTAACCCGAAGCGTCAGTACTGATGTTGCGCTAGCAAAAACTTGTAGCCGAATTCGCCAGAATTTGGTTTTGGAGTCCAACTCACGACCGTCCAAATTCTGGCGAATTCGGCTACCATCCGTCGAATAGCGCAACATCAAAAAGCGCCAGCGAGGGCGGCAGATGGTCACATCCGATTCCCTCGCTGACGCTTCGGGTTATGATAGGCGGACTTGCAGTACGACATGATTCGGCTAAAGGAGGCATCATATGAATTCCACCGACATTAAACGAGCCAACACGGACCATCCAATTCTGGAACTGTTGGCCGAACGCTGGAGTCCGTACGCCTTTGATCCGCGGCCGGTGGAAGAGGAGAAGTTGTGGGCCTGCCTGGAAGCGGCACGCTGGGCGGCGTCCAGTTACAACGAACAGCCGTGGTCGTTTTTGGTCGCCGAGCGCGGCAACGAGGCCGAGTTTGCCAAGATGCTTTCGTGCCTGGTGGAAGCCAACCAAGCGTGGGCGAAAGACGCCGGAGTGCTGATGATTTCCGTCGTCTGCAAAACTTTCCAGCGAAACGGCAAGCCGAATCGAGTGGCCGAGCACGACGTGGGTCTGGCTGCCGGCAACCTCACGATGCAAGCCACCGCGATCGGGCTGGCCGTGCATCAGATGGCCGGCATCGACTTAGACAAAACACGCGAGACGTACGGCATTCCCGACTCACACGATCCGCTTACCGGCATCGCCGTCGGCTACGCCGCCGATCCGGATCACGCCGCGAACGAACAATTCGCCCAGCGCGACCGCGCGCCGCGCACTCGCAAGCCGCTTGATGAATTCGTCTTTCGCGGAGCTTGGCCTAAAACGTAGGCATGGTCGCAACGTCACGGCGTCTGTCCGGCGGTTCCGGGAATTCGGCTGAAGCGATAGATCATGCCGAAGGCGTCGGTGAAATACACTTCGCCGTCTTGATCTTCCCCGTAAGCGATCACCGGCATCTTGTTGTCGCGGAGCGAATAGTTGGCGACGACCTTCTTGGCCTGCTCGTCGTACCGCAGCGCCCACAGCTTGCCGCTCACGTAGTCGGCGTACAGGTACGTGCCGGCCAATTCCGGCAGCCGCCGGCCGCGATATATGTAGCCGCCGGTGATCGACTTGCCGATGTCGTGATGGTATTCCCACACCGGCTCGATCAAGTCGGGGCGCGGTTCGGACCCATTGTCGCCGAACTTGTGAAATCCTTCGCGCAGGTTCCAGCCATAATTGCCGCCGCGGACGATGATGTCGATCTCTTCCCAAAGGTTTTGACCCACGTCCGCGGCCCACAGCGTGCCGGTCGCGCGGTCGAACGTCATGCCCCACACGTTCCTCAGCCCGTACGCCCAACTCTCAGGACGCGCCTGGGGGCGATCGACGAACGGGTTGTCTTTGGGCACGGCGTAGTTCTTCCCTTCATCCTTGTGATCCACGTCGATGCGCAGAATAGATCCCAACAGCGTCGCCAAATTCTGGCCGTTGCCGTGAGGATCGTTGGCCGCGCCGCCGTCGCCCAGCCCGATGTACAGATACCCGTCGGGGCCGAACGCCAACGCACCGCCGTTGTGATTCCAGAACGGTTGCGGAATCCGTAACAGCTCTTCTTCCGACGTCGGGTCAGCTTTGTCAGGATCCGTCTGCGAGACGCGGAACCGCGAAACCACGGAAGTGTGCGGGGCGTCGGCCGTCGTATAGTAAACAAAGAACTCGCCGTTCTCTTTGTATTTAGGATGAAAGGCCAAGCCCAGCATCCCTTCCTCGTTCTCCTTGTCCTTGTAGACCACGCGCGATTCGATGTCGAGATAAATCTTCACGTCTTTCACATCTTGATCATTCGGGAAGACTTGAATCACGCCTTGCTGCGTGACGACAAAGATGCGGTTCGTGCCGTCGCCCGCGTGTGTAAACACCGTCGGCCGCCGCAGCCGCAGATTCGGAAACGCCCGTTCGGCCTGAATCGGCAGCGGCGTGTCTTGGATTTGGGCGTATGAATCGACGGCAATAATGGTAAACGACAGAGTCAACAGAATGGCGTTGGGTAGTGTTTTCATGCGCGTGATGCCCGTTACTTTCTTGAGCGTTTAGGGGAACCAATCTTCGGACCTTGCGGACGTAGCCGAACTCGCCAGAGTTTGGTTTTCGAGATCCGGCCAAAGTCTGGCGACTTCGGCTACCTATCAAGGCACGGCTGACAGTGCACTAGAGTAGATCAAGGTTTGTCGGAGTTCAACCGTGCGAAACGGGGTCGGGAGTCTTTTTCATGTCGGCGGAAAGTTGATCTTGCAGTTCAGAGCCGAGTCTCCGCCCACATGAAAATGACACCCGACCCCTTACCCGGAGCTGCTCCACCGCTGGCCGCATTGCAGCACGCAATGAGGTTGATTCAGCCTCATACAAGTGGCGACGAATTCGTCGGGCGTTGCCGTGTTGAACGTGAACATGTCGTAGTGGCAAGGAATGACCAGCCGTGCGCCGATGTCGTGGGCCAGTTGCGCTGCCTCGCGGCCCCACAAGTTGCCGGGCACTCGCCGTTCGGGCGCGCGGCCGTTGATGGGCAGCAGCGCAACGTCGATCGGCCACTGACGGAGCCGATCGACCATTCCGTCGTAAGGTACTGTGTCGCCGCTGTGATAGATCGTCCACGGGCCGAACTGTACGACGTAACCCAGGAACTTGCAGCGCCCCGCTTCATCGCGCTCGACGGTGTCGTGTGCCGCCGGCACCGCGTGAAACGTGAAGCCGGCCGCGGCGAAGCTCGCCCCGTCGTCAATCGTGGCCAGCCGCTCGGGCGCAACTCGCAACCGCTGTGCCGCAAACTCGCGGTTCGCTTCCGGCACGAGGACCACCAACTTTGGGTTCACTTCCCACAGCGCCGTCAACGTCTCACCGTCTAGATGATCGGTATGATTGTGGCTGGAACTCACCACGTCGATAAAATCCAGCCGCCGCGGATCGATCACCAACTCCGTCATTCGCACGTGCGGCTTGTCCGTGTCGGCGTACTTCTTTGTCAGCGAGTCGGACAGATACGGATCCAGCAGCAAATGCCGCCCCTGCCACTGCACCAAGAACCCGCTCTGCCCCAACCACCAAAGATGAAACGCATCCGTCTGTTTCGCAGCGGATGCGATGTCAGCCAGCAGACGTTCGTGGGCGAGCAGCGGTGTCTTCATGTCGAAAGCAAATTATGCCGCGGCCGCCTTTCTTTTTCGTCCCAGCATGATCAGCCCGACGATTGCGGCAATGGCGACGGCGATCAGGGCCACGCCTAACACCGGGCGGTAGACGAGCCAGGCAATGGCGATGGTTACTAGCGACAGTGCGGCGGCCACAACCGCAGCGAAGGCGAACAGTCCCATGCCGAGCAAGTTGCCCAGCAGCGGCAAGACGTCGGCCAGCACAACTAGCGGCTGGAAGACCATCAGCAGGCCGAACAGCATCATCAGGAAACCAACCAAGCGCAGAATCCACGTCATCATCGTGTTGGCCGCTTGCGCCTCGGCGAACATGTTCTCGGCACTTTTGGATCCGATCTCGATCAAGTCCAGCGCGTCGCCCGCTTGTGTTTGATAGGGCTGGAAGCTGTTGGAT